>JBGSLI010000139.1:0-1689 GCA_041740775.1 Alteraurantiacibacter sp.
CACGGCGGCATCATCGGCCAGCCCGCGCGCGCCGCGGTGCAGCGGCAGGCCGCGCAGCGCGGTGATGAATGCATTCTCGTTCATTGGCCCCCTTGGCGTTCAGGCCTTGCGGCTTCAGGATCGCACATCCTTCGCCACCGCATCGAGCACGCCGTTGACGAATTTCGCCTCGCGGTCGTCAAAAAAGGCGTGGGCGACATCGACATATTCGCTGATCGCGGTGCCCACCGGCACATCATTGCGGGCGATCAGTTCATAGGCACCGCAACGAAGGATCTGCAGCATCGTCTTGTCGAGCCGCACCAGGGTCCAGCCATCGGCCAGCTTTCCAGCCAGCATCGCGTCGATCTCCTCGATCCGCGCGATCGCCCCTGTCACCACATCGTCGAAGAAATCGACCTCGGCCTCTTCGTAAAGATCCTCCCCGATCTCGGCCCCCAGACGGTGCTGGTGAAATTCGTTCAGCAACCGGGCGAGCGCGGTCTTTTCCATGTGCCACTGATACAGCGCCTGCACGGCGGCAAGCCGCGCGGCGGAACGTTGGCGGGAGCGTTGTGATCCTTTGGCAGGTCTGGTCATTTCAGGCGGACTTTCACGCTGGCGGCATGGGCGGGCAGGCCTTCGATTTCGGCCAACACGACGGCGGCGGGGCCGATCGCGGCCAGCCCCGCCTCGTCCGCCTGGAGGAAACTGGTGCGCTTCATGTAATCGAGCACCGACAGGCCGCTGGCAAAGCGGGCGCGGCGGCCGGTAGGCAGAACGTGGTTCGGCCCGGCCACGTAATCGCCCACTGCTTCGGGCGTGTGGCGGCCCAGAAACACGCTGCCCGCGTGGCGGATCTCGGCAAACATGGCATCGGGATCGTCCACCATCAGTTCGACGTGTTCGGCTGCCAGTCGGTTGGCGAGCGCGGGCGCCTGCGCGGCCAGATCGTCCACCAGCAGCACCACGCCGTAATCGTCCCAGCTCTTGCGGGCCACTTCGCGCGTGGTCAGCTGCGCGCACAATACATCCACCGCATCCTCCACCAGCTCTGCAAAGGCAGGATCGTCGGTGATCAGGATCGACTGGCTGGCGGGATCGTGTTCGGCCTGGCTCAGCAAATCGGCAGCGACCCAGTCGGGATCGCTGCGATTGTCCGATATCACCAGAATTTCGCTCGGCCCGGCCACCATGTCGATGCCCACCACGCCATAAAGCTGGCGCTTGGCCTCTGCCACCCAGGCGTTGCCAGGGCCGGTGATGACATCCACCGGCTGGATGGTTTGCGTGCCATAGGCCAGCGCGGCAATCGCCTGTGCGCCGCCGATCCGCCATATTTCCGCAATGCCGCAGATATGCGCGGCGGCCAGCACCAGATCGTTTACCGCGCCCTTGGGCGTGGGGGTGCAGACCACCAGCCGTTCCACCCCGGCAACGCGCGCGGGAATGGCGTTCATCAGCAGGCTGGAAGGATAGGCCGCGCGCCCGCCGGGAACATACAGCCCCGCCGCTTCTACCGGCAGCCATTTCGCCCCCAGCCGCACGCCCTGCGCATCGCGGAAATCGCGATCCTGCGGCAATTGCCCTTCGTGATAGGCGCGGATGCGTTCCGCCGCCAGATCGAGCGCCGCCTTCGCCTGGGGGCTGAGCGCATCATAGGCCGCTGCGCAGGCCTCTGCCCCGATCCGCCAGCTGGCCGGATCGGCG
>JBGSLI010000140.1:0-1860 GCA_041740775.1 Alteraurantiacibacter sp.
ATCTCTGGGCGATGCCAATTCCACCGCCGTCTTGCTCAACGGCAAGCTGGGCGGCGGGGTAAGCGAGGTGGAGCTGGATCTGCGCAGCATCAAACTGGGCAGCGGCGGGGCGCGGCGGCTGGAGGCAAGCCATAACGGTTACGCCCAGCGTTTCGGCCTGCTGCACCGGCGCATCCTGATCCTGCGCGACGACGGCAGCGAATTGCGCGGCGAGGATCTGCTGCTGCCCGATGGCCGCAAGGGCAAGCGCGGCAAAGTGGCCTTTGCCATCCGTTTCCACCTTGGCCGCCATGTCGAGGCCACGCTGGGCGCGGGCGGCAAAAGCACGAGTCTGCTGCTGCCCGACGGCAGCCTCTGGCAGTTTGGAACCGGGGCCGAGGCGCTGGAAATCGAAGAAAGCATGTGGGTCGATGGAAACGGTCGCCCGCATCCGGTACAGCAGCTGGTGATCCAGGGCCTCGCCTCACGCGGGGGCGGGAACTTCGCCTGGCTGCTCAAACGCATGGGATAGAACAATTGCATGACTGAAGTTGCGATCAGGCGGGCGCTGCTGTCGGTGTCCGACAAGACCGGCATTGTCGAACTCGCCAGCCGTCTGGCCAAGAACGGGGTGGAACTCATCTCCACCGGCGGCACTGCGGGCGCCTTGCGCAACGCCGGATTGCCGGTGCGCGACGTGGCCGATGTGACGGGCTTTCCCGAAATGATGGACGGGCGGGTAAAGACGCTGCACCCGCTGATCCACGGCGGATTGCTGGCGGTGCGCGACGATCCCGATCATGCCGAGGCGATGGAGGCGCATGATATCGGCGCGATCGATCTGGTAGTGGTCAACCTCTATCCCTTCGTCGACACGGTGATGCGCGGAGCAGACCGCGATACGATCATCGAGAATATCGACATCGGCGGGCCGAGCATGGTGCGATCCGCCGCCAAGAACCACGCCTTTGTCACCATCATCACCGATCCGGCGGATTATGGCGCGCTGTATGACGAACTGGCGCAGCACGATGGCGCCACTACGCAGGCGTTCCGCAAGCGTATGGCGGCCAAGGCCTTTGCCGCCACCGCCGCCTATGATTCGGCGATTTCGAGCTGGTTCGCCTTTGCCGATCAGGGGCAGCAGTTTCCCCATGCGCTGACGATAGCCGTCAATCGCTCTTCCACCCTGCGCTATGGCGAAAACCCGCATCAGCAGGCGGCGCTTTATCTGCCCGCTGGCCCGGCCTCTGCCGGGGTGCCGCAGGCGCGCCAGGTGCAGGGCAAGGAACTGTCCTACAACAATCTCAACGATGCCGATGCGGCGCTGGGGCTGGTGGCCGAATTTGCCGCAGGCACCCCCGCCGTGGTGATCGTCAAACACGCCAATCCCTGCGGCGTGGCCCAAAGCTCAAGCCTGCTTGAGGCATGGCAGAAGGCGCTCTCCTGCGACAGCGTTTCGGCATTCGGCGGGATCGTGGCGACCAATACCCCGCTCGACGGGCCGACCGCTTCGGCGATCACGCAGATCTTCACCGAGGTGGTGATCGCGCCGGGAGCGGATGAGGCCGCGCGCGCCGCCTTTGCCGCCAAGCCCAATCTGCGCCTGCTGCTGCTCGATGAATTGCCCAACCCGGCGCGCCCCGGCCTGGAAATGAAGACTATCGCGGGCGGAATGTTGTTCCAGTCGCGCGACAATGGCGTAGTGGACGAAGGCGACCTCAAGGTGGTGAGCAAAAGGCAGCCGGGAGCGCAGGAAATTGCCGATGCGCTGTTCGCGTGGAAGGTGGCCAAGCACACCAAATCCAACGCCATCGTTTATGCCAGAGACGGGGTGACTGCGGGCATCGGCGCAGGACAGATGAACCGCCGCGATTCGGC
>JBGSLI010000141.1:0-3115 GCA_041740775.1 Alteraurantiacibacter sp.
CGCCCTGCGCGACGGCGACGCACTGCACCTGCGTCTGTACCGGGCACCGGGCAACGACGGCGGCGTGCGCCTGAAGCTGTTCCGGCGTGACCGCGATACCCCGTTGTCGGACGTGCTGCCGATGATGGAAGCGATGGGCCTGCGCATTCTCAGCGAGCATCCCTACGACATGCGGGTCGACGGCTCGCAGGTATTCATCCAGGACTTCGCCATCGAGGCCGCCGATGGCGTGATCGAGGTGGAGCGGGTACGCGATCGCTTCGAGGACGCGTTTGCGCAAATCTGGCGCGGGCAAGCCGAGAGCGATGGATTCCTGCGCCTGATCCTGAAGGCCGGGCTGGATTGGCGCCAGGTGGCGATGCTGCGCGGCTACTGCAAGTATCTGTTGCAGACCGGCGTCGCGTTTTCGCAGGCATACATGGAAGAAGCCCTCGCGCGCTATCCGCTGGTCGCGCGTTTGCTGGCGGAGCTGTTCGAGTCGCGGCTGGACCCCGCGCATGATCGCCCGGATGCCGAGCGCGTGGAGCCGGCACGCGCGGCCATGCAGCACGCGCTGGAATCGATCATCGCGCCGGCACAGCGAGCCGCAGTTGCCACCGTGGTGGAGCAGGTTGCGTACGCGCGCGGGCTCGATCGCGAAGCCCAGATCGATGCCTGCCACGACGCGCTGGAAATCCTGCTCGATCAAGTTTCCAGCATCGATGAGGACCGCATCCTGCGGCGCTTCATGGCGGTGATCGACGCGACCTTGCGCAGCAACTACTACCAGCAATGCAACGGCGAGTTTGCCGAGTACATCTGCTTCAAGTTCGATCCGGCGCGGGTGCCCGAGTTGCCGCGCCCGCGCCCGTATCGCGAGATTTTCGTGTACGCGCCGCGCGTCGAAGGCGTGCATTTGCGCTTCGGCCCGGTGGCACGCGGCGGCCTGCGCTGGTCTGACCGGCGCGACGATTTCCGCACCGAAATTCTGGGCCTGATGAAAGCGCAGCGCGTGAAAAACGCGGTGATTGTGCCCACCGGCGCCAAGGGCGGCTTTTACCCCAAGCGCCTGCCCGATCCTGCCACTGACCGTGAAGGCTGGCTGGCCGAGGGCAAAAGCGCCTATCAGGCGTTTATTCGCACGCTCTTGTCGGTCACCGATAACATCGTCGATGGCAAAGTGGTGCACCCCACAGACGTGCGCCCGCTGGACGGCGAAGATCCGTATTTCGTGGTCGCGGCAGATAAGGGCACGGCGAGCTTCTCTGATGTCGCCAACGCCATTGCCATCGAACGCGGGTTCTGGCTGGGCGATGCCTTCGCCAGTGGCGGCTCGAACGGCTATGATCATAAGGCCATGGGAATCACCGCCAAGGGCGCGTGGATTTCGGTGCAGCGCCATTTTGCCGAAATGGGCGTCGATGTGCAAAGCCAGCCGGTCAATGTGGTCGGCTGCGGCGATATGTCAGGCGATGTGTTTGGCAATGGCATGCTGCTGTCCAAGGCGATCCGCCTGACCGCCGCGTTCGATCACCGGCACATCTTTTTCGATCCCGATCCCGATCCAGCGACCAGTTGGACCGAGCGGGCGCGGTTATTTGCCCTGCCGCGTTCCAGCTGGGATGATTATGACAAGGCGTTGATTTCCAAGGGCGGCGGAGTGTTTCCGCGCAGCCAGAAAAGCATCGCCCTGACGCCCGAAATCAAGGCATTGCTGGGTGTGGACGACGACGCGATGGACCCGTCCAGCCTGATTGCGGCCATATTGCGCGCGCCCGCTGACCTCATCTGGTTCGGTGGCATTGGCACCTATGTGAAAGCCGCAGCTGAAAACAACATCAATGTCGGCGATCCCGCCAATGATGCGCACCGCGTCAATGCCGAGGATCTGCGCGCCCGCGTGATTGGCGAAGGGGCCAATCTGGGCGCGACCCAGGCGGCGCGCATCGCCTTTGCGGCACAGGGCGGGCGGATCAACACTGATTTTATCGATAATAGCGCGGGCGTTGATTGTTCTGACAATGAAGTGAACATCAAGATTGCGCTGAACAGCGCGGTCAAGGCGGGTGCGCTCGATGAAGCGGGGCGCAATGCGCTGCTGCCTGAAATGACCGATGCGGTCGCTGATCTGGTGCTCGCCGATAACCGCGCACAGGCGCTGGCGCTATCGATTGCCGAACGCGGCGGGGCGGATTCCGTGCCCAGCTTCGTGCATCTGATCGAAGGCTTTGAAGAGCGTGGACGGCTCGACCGCACGGTTGAGGGGCTGGCGGGCAATGAGGAATTGCAGCGGCGCATGGCCGAAGGGCGCGGGCTGACCCGACCCGAACTGGCCGTATTGCTGTCCACCGCCAAGCTGACCTTGCAAGACGCGATTGAGCATGGCGCGCTGATCGGCGATCCCGGCCTTGCCGATGATCTGATGGCGGCTTTCCCCCCGCAAATGCAGGTGCGTTTTGCCGATGCCATTTTGAGCCATCAATTGCGGCCGCAGATCATCGCCACCAAATTGGCCAATCGCATGGTCAACCGGTTGGGCATCATTCACCCGTTTGAACTGGCCGAGGAAGAGGGCGCGTCGCTGGCGCATGTCGCCATGGCGTTTGTTGCGGTGGAGGATCTGCTGGGCATGCCCGCGATCTGGCATGCCATTGATACCACGCCGATGGATGAACAGGCGCGGTTGTTGCTGTATGAACGCGCGGCCTTGGCGGTGCGTAGCCAGATGGCGGATATGATCCGCGCCAGCCAGGATGGCGATCTGCCGTCCGATCTGGTGGCGATGCTGCGCGATAATGTCGCGCGCCTATCGGATCAGGCCAAGCAATTGCTGAATGCCGAGGCGCAAAAGCAATCGGTGCGCATGGCCGCGGAGCTGACCGCAGCAGGTGCCAGCACCGCCGAAGCGGCCAGCATATGCCAGCTATATGAACTGGACGGCGTGATTGGTCTGGCACGGTTGGCGGCTTTGTCGGGCCAGGATGCCGCCGATGTCACGCGGCTATTCAGCGATCTGGGCCATCGTCTGGGCCTCGATTGGGCACAGTTGGCCGCCGCGCGGCTGACCCCCAGCTACCCGTGGGAGCGATTGCTTGCCGCCGGTCTGGCGCGCGATTTCCAGCAGATGCGGCTCGAT
>JBGSLI010000142.1:0-10011 GCA_041740775.1 Alteraurantiacibacter sp.
GCACGCGGGCGGAAGGCAATTCGCCCGCCGCTACCGCTTCTGCCGCCTTGGGCCCGAGAAAGCGCGCCGGGCCGGGCATTTCCAGATCGAGTCCGGCAGCCAGCGTGGGCGCGGTGGCGTGGGTGCCGAACCAGTCGGACATGATTGCCCCGGCAAAGCCCCATTCCTGCTTGACGATCTGCGTCAGCACATGGTGCTGCTGCGAACACCAGTGCCCGTTCACCCGGTTATACGCTGCCATCAGCCCGGCGCTGCCCGCATCCACCGCAAATTCGAACGGCAGCAGATAGATTTCGCGCAGGGTCTGCTCGTCCACCTGCACGTCCACCTTGTCACGCGCGGTTTCGCTGTCGTTGCATACCATGTGCTTGGCGACGGCCGCGGTTCCGGTGGCCTGCAATCCGGTGATCCACGCCGCGCCCAGAATGCCCGCCAGCAGCGGATCTTCGGAAAAATATTCGAACGCCCGCCCCGCCAGCGGGCTGCGCGCGAGGTTGAGATTGGGGGCCAGCACCGCGTCTATCCCGCGAAAGGCGGCTTCCTGCCCCACCAGTTCGCCCACGCGGCGCGCCAGATCGACATCCCAGCTTGCCCCCAGCGAAGTGGCGCAGGTGCTGAGCCGGGCGATATCGCGTTCGTCCACCTTGCCGCTGGCAATGCCCATCGGCCCGTCGCTCATGGTGAAGGCGGGAATGCCCGCTGCGGGCACCGCCGCGCTGGACCACATCGCCCCGCCCGCCGTCAGCAAGGCCGCCTGTTCGAGTGTAAGTTCCGCCATGTCAGGCGGCGATGGCAAGGTGCTTGGTGTCACGGGTGGTGGGCACGAAGGGGAGGTAGGAAATGCGCATCCGCACCGCAAATTCGATGCAATGATCGCCAGGCGCCAACCCACCGGGCTTCATGGCGATGATCTTGGCCTGCTCGCCGAAATTCCAGCGATCATCATAGACCGTTTCCATCTGGTCGAGCGTGTAGATCTTGCCGCGCAGATGCAGCCGCACATCTTCACGCGGCACCGGCTCACCATCGGCGGTGATCGCGATATCCTCGATCATCGACAGGCCCAGCCCGCGATAATAGGGCAGGCGGCCGTAAAAGGCGAAGCCCTTGTCGCTGCTTTCGAGGCTGCCCTCGACGATCATCTTGTTGTCCATCATGGTCTTTTCTCCTGTCAGGCGGCCTGCTGCACGGCGGGTTCGGGCTCGCCCAGCAGCCGCGCGAGCATCACCTGCTGGCGGCGCACCTGTTCGACGCTGTCGGGCTCCCCGGCATCTTCGATCCAGCGATTGCCTTCGTATTCGGAGCAGATGTAGCCATCATATCCGCCCGACTTGAGAACCCCCACAATCTCGCCGTAGGGGATCGACGGTTCGACGTAGTCCGCTGTCATCTCGTAAAACTTGCCGTGGATATTGTGGATGCGGTCCATGTGGTCGAGCATCCGCTTCGGCTCGAAGGCGGCGTTGTGGCGCAGGCTTTCGGCCATCGCCAGCGCCGGGCCCTCACCGCCCATTTCGCGCACGCCGAGGATCACATATTCGCTCAGCACCCGGTCCTCATAGGCCTTGACGATGTAATCGGCGATATCGCGGCGCACGCCCAGCCGTTCGAACTTGGCGCGCCAGACGGGGGGGAAGGATTGGAGGAACATGCCCATATCGGGCAGCCAGCCGAGCGCGGGCGAGCCGGATTTTTCGAAGGCCTCTGCCATGCGCAGGATCCACGGGTGATCGAAATGCAGCGGCGCGTGAACTTCGGTCAGCAGCTTGATGCCCTTTTCCTCGGCATAGGGCGCGGCGGCCACCAGCACATCGGGATCGATCGACACCAGCGAACGGATGAAGGGCACCCCCAGCCGCGCGCCGAAGTCGATATCATTGCGCACGCTCGCCACCTGTTCGTCGAACGGCATGAGGCGGCCCTTGTACCGCTTGTAATCGAGCATGTAGTCATGGCTCACGGGCACGCAGTCATATTTGGCGATCAGCCGGTGCCAGTTTTCGATCGCGGCATCTTCCACGCCATATTCGGGCCAGCCCCAGAAGGTCTGCTCGCCAATCACCTCGATGCCATAGGCACCCATTTGGGCGCAGGTGCGGATGCAGTCTTCCAGATCCATCTTCCGCTGGAAGGTTTCGTTCTGGAAGGAATAGAGGCTGACGCCCCGCCTGATAGCCATTGTCCGGTCCCGTTCTTCTGCGGCGGCTGCCAAAACGCCGCCCGCCTTTGCCAAGGAATGTCGCCCGGCTTGCGCGAATCCCTCTTTTGAATTAGAACCGACATTCTATTATTTAGAACAATCCGTCAAGCGCAGAAGGGGGAAATGGATGATGGCTGAGGAAAAATTCACCGGGCGGCTCGGCTGGCCCGGCTTCATCGTGCTGGCGCTGCTGGTGCTGCTGATCGGCGGCTTCTCGCTGTTTGTGGGTTATCACAAGGCCTTCTCGCCAATCGCCACGCTGGCGCAGAACAGCGCCTGGACGGTACATCTGCCGGTGTGGCTGGGGCGCAGCGTAGGCGTGCTGGAACTGCTGGCGGCCAGCGTGATGCTGGGCGGCCTGGCGATCCGCGCGCTGGCCCGCCCTGGCTATCTTGCGGCAATCTGGATCTTGCTGAACCATATTGCCGCCGCGATCATCCACGCCACGCATGATGAAGCGCACGCCCTGCCCGCCAATGCGGCCTATCTGGCGCTGTGCGCGCTGATCGTGTGGCTTTACCGGCGGCGCGCGGGATAGCTCACAGCCGCACCTGGCGCGCGGCGTGAAGCCGCAGCTTGGCCAGAAAATCCGCCCACGTCAGCCGCAGATCGAGATCGTCGAACACCCTGATGCTGCGTCCGGGAATCTCCTCGCCATAGCCAAGATCGGGATTGATCCGCCGCGCGGGCAGATCGCGGTAGCGGCTGCTTTCAGCGGAAATCGCGGTCAGCAGGATCGCCGGGCTGTCTCCCATCGGCCATGATCCGCCCAGATCGACGAACGGCGGCGGGTTGGTGAAGCGCGCATAAAGCCAGGCGGTAAAATCGGAAATCGGCCGCATGTCGGCTTCCATTTCCGCCACCGAAACCTGCATCAGCCGATAGGCGGGCTGCGGGATTTGCCACACCGGCATTGCGCTGCCTTCGATCACCTGCCGCGCGGCATCGGGATCGGCGGAGAGATTGTATTCCCAGCCGCCATCGGGATAGCCGCCACCGCCAATCCAGATCAGCGTCATGCGATCGGCGATCGCGGGTTCGAGCAGCAGCGCTTCGGCCAGATTGGTAAGCGGCCCGCCGCAGGAAAGGAACAGCGGCAGCGCATCCTCGCGCATCGCCTCTGCCACAATCGCGTGGGCGGCGACGGAAACGGGCGCGCCCTGCGTTCCCAATTCGTGGCCCGCAACAACCGGCGGCGCATGATCGAGCGCGAGCCGCTGCACCGTTTCGGCCGCCGCTTCCACTCCGGCTGGCACCGTCGGCCGCGTGGCGGCATCCGCGCCGCCCATCGAACGGTTCAGTCCCGCTACGGAAACAAGGGGAACAACGGTCCTGGGCGAGAGCAATTGATGCGCCAGCCCCACCAGCCCATCGGGATCACCGGCAAAATCATTGTCAACGATCACCCTGGACGATGCCCGCTGGGGAATGCGCGCCTGTGCCAGAAGGCCTTGCGGCATGACCAGCATCGCCATTCCCGCCAGCGATCCTGCCAGGGTCTTGCGCCGGTCCATCTGCATCGCCGTCAATCCCCCTGCGCCGCCGCCGTATCGAAAGCGGCGGCCTTGTCATAAGGCGCGATCGTCACCGCGCCGGTGGCCGCCCATTCGGTGCCGCGCATCATCAGCGTGCGCACCCCGTCATAGGCCAGCGTATCGGGGCCATGTCCCAGCGTGATGGAAAATACCCGGCCCTGCCCGTAATCCTGCACCCATATTTGCGGATGCGCGCTATCGATGCCGTCCATCTGCGCCAGGCGTTCGGGCGTATAGGCTTCGGCCGGATATTTGGGCCCGGCGCGTTCGGGATCATAGGCGGCGCTTGCATCATAGGCAGTGGCCAGCACCTGCACCTGCGCCGCGGGATCGAACACCATATTGGTGTACATGTCTTCGGTGAAGGTCCAGTGGAAGCGCCGGAGCCCGCGCGTGACCGGGTGATCGAAATCGACCACTTCGAACATGAAGGCATCGGGCGGCGAGCGGCGCGAATGGCCCGGCTGCATTACCGCGCCCACCAGCCGCCGGTATTCGGGAATATCGCGCCCCCAGGTGAAGCTGGAATGATAGGCCACCAGCCCGCCCCCGCCCGCGACATAATCATACAATGCCTGAAATGCTTCGGGCGACCACAGGTGCTGCGCCTCGTCGGCATAGTTCCAGCGGCTGGAATAGTTGAGGATGACCACGTCATAATCGGCCAGCATGGCAGAATTGCCTTCGTCGAAATCCTCGGTCACGCGCACGTCGAAACGGCCGGTATCCTGCAATTGCCAGCGCAGCAGATTGTTCACCCCCGTCCAGTCGTGCTCGTAACTGTTCTGCCCGCTGATGATCAGCACGGCGAGCCGGCCTTGTGCCGGGTCCGCCGGCACCGCGATGCGCTGCACCGTTTCGGGCGGGCGATAGGTGGAACTGACGATCGGCTGCGCCGCAGCGGCCCCCGCCCAAAACAGCGCCAGCAGCGCGGCAAGAATTCTCATGGTCCTCTCCCGTGAAACAAAAAGGGCGGCCACGCGGGGCCGCCCTTTCGATGTCAGATCAACGCGGCATCAATATTCAAAGCCGAGCCGGATGCCGTAGGTGCGCGGCGCGCTGAACTGCCAGTTGAAGATATCATCCGGCCCGGCATTGGTCAGGCCACCGAACGAAAGCGCCCTGGTGTTTTCGATATTGCGGACGAAGGCCAGAATGCTGAACCTGTCGCCCGTGGGGCGAAACTCCAGACTTGCGCCCGATTGGGTGGTGGTGCCCTGCCGTCCATCCTGCCGATTGAAGAAGTCGGTGAAATAGGAACTCTTGATGGTGGTATCGGCGGTGAAGGTGAAATAGCCCAAATCGCCCGCATCGAATTCGTGCTGATATTGCAGCGAAGCCACATGCCGGGGCGAAAACGGCGGCGTGTTGCCAGCGAAATTGGGCTGCTGGATGCCCGCCGTATTGGGATCAAGATCGCCCACGCTGGTAATGCCGCAGCCGCCCACACAGAACACACCCATGCTGGCCAGCAATTCGTCATATTCGGCATCGAGGTAATTGTAGCTGGCGCTCAAGGAAGCGTTATCGCCAATGGCGATCACGGTTTCGGCTTCCAGCCCCCAGATGGTGGCCTTGCCCGCGTTGAACACCTGCGCGCCGACCTGCGAATCGATCAGCACCGCAACCTGCAGATCCTGATAGTCATAATAGAACCCGCTCAGGTTGAGGATATGCTCGCCGCTGCTGCCGAAATTCCGCTTCAGGCCCAGTTCGTAGGCGGTGTTGGTTTCGGGCAGATAGGTGCCCACCGCATCGAACCCGCCGCCCTTGAAGCCGGTGGAAACCTTGGCATAGACCAGCGTATCGGCATCGGGCGTCCAGTTGAGGCCCGCCAGCCAGGTGATCTTGTCCTCGCTGCTGCTAAGATCGAGTGTCTGGAGATAAGGCAGGTTGAGGATGTTCTTGCGTCCCAGCCCGGATCCGAACAGGAAATCCGCCGGATCGGCGGTTGGCCCGGCCAGCACATTGTCCGGCGGTCCGCCCGGCGGCGGGGTGGTGCCGGCAAAGATATCGGCGTTGGGATTGAAGAACGGGCTGCCGTTGAGGAACACCGCATCGCGCTGGTTATCGGTATAACGCAGCCCGCCCACCGCAGTGATGGTTTCGGTCAGCGGAACTTCGATCTGCCCGAAGGCCGACAGGCTCTCGCTCTCGATGTCACGCCCGAAATAGCTGATGAAGCCGCCATTGGCACCGAGGAAGGGCAGGAAGAAGCCCGATTCGCGATCGAGCTGTTCGTTGAAATAGAACCCGCCAACCTGATACAGAACCCCGCCGATATCGCCGTTCAACCGCAATTCGTGGCTGTGCGTCTGCGCATCATCCTGGAAAGCGAACGACCGGAATACCACCGGCAGGGTGAGGAAATTGTCCGGATCGCCGGAAAAATCGCGATAGCCGCCGATATAGCTCAGCGTCGCTTCGGGGCCGAATTCATATTCCACCCGCCCGCGCAAGGCCCAGGTGTCCTGCTTGATGATACCCAGCCCGAAAGCCGGAGTGTTGAATTCGCTGCGATCGATATCGTCGAGGAAATTGGTGCTGGTGGGCACGCACAGCGTTTCGGCGAAGGCGGGCGCCACCTGTTCGAAGCCGGGGGCGTTGCAGCCCGGCCCGGTCGGCGCGTTGCCATTGGCGTTGAGATCGACCGAGGCGAAAGCCTGCGGCGTATATTCACGCTCGGCATATTCGGCCGAGAAGATGACGCTGAGCCCGCCGATATCCGAAACGGCGAGCGTTGCCCGGCCACCAAAGGCCTCATTGTCATCCGAACTGCCGCCGGCAAAGGCGGGAAACGGCCCCGCTGCGGGAACCGCAGGATGATCGACATAGCCATCGCGATCGTTGTAAAAACCCGAAAGCCGCAGCCCGACCGATTCTGCCAGCGGCAGATCGATCCCGGCATCGATCCGCAGATCATTGTAATTGCCGTAGCTGATCGCTGCATCGGCACCGAAATCATCGCCCGGCTTGCGGGTGATGAAATTGATCGCGCCGCCGGTGGAATTGCGGCCATACAGCGTGCCCTGCGGTCCGCGCAGCACTTCCACCCGCTCCAGATCGAACAGTGCCACGCTCATCGCGTTGGGCCGGTTGATATATTCACCATCGACATTGACCACGATCGAGGTGTCTTGCGCCTCGTCCGCCGAGTTGGTGCCGATCCCGCGAACGGTGATCTTCACCGTGCCCTGATCCTGGTTGATCTGCACCGCCGGGGCGATCTTGCCCAGATCATTGGCGCTGGAAAAGCCCGCATTGGCGATTTCCTCGGCACCGATCACCTGCATCGCGATCGGCACGTCCTGCACGTTCTGTTCGCGGTTCTGCGCAGTGACGACGATGACGTTTTCCGGTTCTTCCACCGCTTCCTGCGCCGCCACGGGTGCCGATACCGCTATCGCCGCGCAGCCGGCAAACCACGCCGATCTCATGTTGAACCTGTTCATATTTCCCTCCCGATTGACGCCGACCCTGTCGCGCGTGTAACTATATTAGAATGCGAGTTCTAGTTTTTGTTTTGACATGAGTCAATGCCGCTGGCTCAGGCCGGTGCAGCCGATCGCCAACTGTTGCGCCATTGCATCAAGCTGCGTGCCGATTTTCTCGTCCGCCAGCTGCCCCTCGGCATCGAAAGGCCTTTGTTCCAGTGTATTGATCGCGATGCCCATCGGAGTTGGCCAGCCGCGCATGGCGTGGACAATTCCGCGCAGCGCCGCGAGCGTCACCCCGCCTGCCTGCCAACCGGCGGCAGATACCAGCAGGCCCACGGGCCGCCCGTCGAAATAGGGGCGCGAATCTTCGCGCAGTTCTTCCAGCAGGTCGATGGCGTTCTTCACCACTCCCGAAATCCCGCCGTGATAGCTGGGCGAGGCGATCACGATGCCATCGGCTTGCCGCACCGCTTCGACCAACTCGTTCTCGCCCGCAGTGCGTTGGCGATTATAGGGATCGTAATGCGGCAGCGCGGCGAGTTCCTGCCCGCCGAACAGGCGCGTCTGCGCGCCGTGGGTTGCGCAGATATCCAGCACCGCCTTCAACAGCAGTTCGCTGCTCGATCCCTGGCGCAGGGTCCCGCCGATGCCGACTATGCGCGGCATGGACGTAGCAGGGGCAGCCATCAGCCGAGCGCCGGAATGACGTGGCGCGCCATCAGATCGAGCGTCTGATTGCCCAGCCGCAGGCGTTCCTGGGTCAGCGGGCCGGTGGTGGTGCCGCACAATATATTGCCGATGCCCAGATCCCTGTAAGGCTGCAAATGTTCGATCACCGTTTCCGGCGAGCCGTAAAGGCACCAGGTGCCGATCCAGTCCTCGCTCAGCGCATCGGGGGTGCGATCGGTCTTGCGGTTGGCATCGTCCGCTTCGGCGCGGGCATTGAATTGCGCCTCGCGCTCTACCGCATCCTGATAGGCGCGCAGAATGACTTCCAGTTCCTCGCGCGCCTGATCGTCGCTCTCGGCCACATGCACGCATTGATAGGTGTGCGTCGTCCAGTCGAGCGCGCGCGCCACGGTCGCCTCGTCATGTCCGGCCGCTTCCAGCGCGGACCGGTAAGCACCGAAATACTTTGCAACATGCTTGAATGGCTCGGTTCCGCCGATCTGCGGTGGGGTGAAGGCGGGGATGAAGGCGGGCCAGCCTTTTTCCGCCGCGCGCCTTGTGCTCGCCTCCTTCATCGCCACCGGCATCAGCGGCGCGTGGCGCGGCGTATAGGCGGCGGGCGCAATGCGCTGGAGCACACAGCCCTTGTGCGGGCCATTGTCGATCTCGATCGCCTCATCCTCCATTGCCTTGGCCCACAATTGTTCGGCGATTTCCAGATTGCGATCCGAAATGGATTTGGAATCGGCATAGGTCACGCCGAAGCCGATCATTTCCTCGGGCGTGGTTCCGCTGCCCACGCCGACCAGGATCTTGCCGTCGGTCAGCTGATCGAGCAGGTTGATCCGCTCCACAAACCGCACCGGATGGTGGAGCGGCACCGAAACTACCGAAAACCCGAAATGCATGTGCGGCATTTTCGCGGCCAGCCAGGCGGCGAAGATGAAGCTGTCGCTCGCCAGCGGCATATAGCCGTTGAAGTGGTGATCGGGCAGGAAAATGGCGGAGAAACCCCTCTCGCCCGCCAGCAAGGAATGCGCCTGCAGATCGTGCATCAATTGCCGGTCTTCCTCCGGACGCATCGATCGGGCATTGAGAAATACCGAAAACCGCATCAGAATAATCCTCCACTGTGGCCTGAAGCACGCTTTTTGCGCCAAATCCGGCAGGCCGCATACGTTAATTAGAATTGCTGTTCTAGTTTTAATAGGCTCAAGCATTCCCATGTCAACCATCATCGGACCCGAAACCGAAGCGCTCGCCAACAATGCGATCAGCACAAAGCCGCTGCAGGGGCGCAGCCTTGCCTCCTATGAACGGATGCTCGATGCCACCAAGGCGCTGATGCTCGAACGCGGGAGCGAGGATTTCACCTTGCAGGACGTTAGCGATCTGGGAGCAGTGTCGATCGGATCGATCTATCTGCGCTTCCAGAGCAAGGACCGCCTGCTCCATGCGGTGATCGCGCGCGAACTGGCCGAGGTGATCGCCGCAGAGGAGTTGATGCTGGCCCGACTACTGGAACAGGAGAGCGATCTGCGCGATTTTCTCGAACGCTTTATCGATAGCTACAGCCGCCATCTGGAAGAACACGCGCGATTGTTGCGCACCATCATGCAGCGCGCCAGCATGGATCCGGCAGTATCCGGGCCGGGCAAGGAAACCGCCCGCCGGTCAGCCGCCATATCGGTAGAAGCGATCCTGCGGTTCGAAGATGAGATCGCCGGCCCCGATCCGCGCGAAAAGGCCGAAGCCGTGCTGCAGATCATCTTCGCCACCATCGCCCGCCAATACGGATTGGGCGCGACACCCGAATCGGGTGACGAAAAGATCTGGCGCGCGATGCAGAAGCAATTGGCGAAGATGGCCTACGCCTATCTCCGCCACGCCGATTAGGAATTAGCGCTCAGAAACTTTCCTCATACACGCGCGAAATATCCCCGCCCCATTCGCCGTGATATTTGTCCAGCAGCAATTGCGCGGGCACCTTGCCGCTCGCCACGATCTCGCGCAGCGGATTGAGGAAGCCGGTTTCATTGTCGCCCATGCTGTTCAGCCGCGCACGCGCGACAAGCCCGGCGTGGGCAATATCGAGCACTTCGCGCGCCAGATCGCGCAAGCTGCCGCCGCCGGGAATCGGCGCATCGAGCGCCTGCGCGGGCACCGCATC
>JBGSLI010000143.1:0-2857 GCA_041740775.1 Alteraurantiacibacter sp.
ATCGCGCACTCCCGCCCCCGATCCTGCGCCCGATGTGGGCATGGGCCGCGAACTTTTCGCCATGTTCCGGGCGCTGGCGGACGAGGCGGAAAAGGGCGGCAGCGCGATGCTGGCAACCGCGGGGCTATAATGGGGCAGGACACATATTTCACTCACTTTCCTGAAGAGGAGGGAAAGGCTAAATCATGACCGATATCGTCACCGTGGACATCGGCGGCACCCACGCCCGCTTCGCTATCGCCACAGGGGGCGCCGATGGCGCGATCACGCTCGATCAGCCGATCACGCTGCAAACCAGCGATCACGCCAGTTTCCAGACAGCGTGGGAAGATTACCGCGAGCGCAAGGGGGGCAGCCTGCCGCCGCGCGTCGCAATGGCGATTGCCGGGCCGGTGGGCGAAGAAGTGATCCGCTTCACCAACAATCCGTGGATCATCCGCCCGGCGCTGATCCCGGAAAAGCTGGGCTGCGGCAAATTCGTGCTGGTCAATGATTTCGAAGCGGTGGCCTATGCGGTTTCCCGCGCACCCGCCGATCAGTTCCTCCACCTCGCCGGGCCGCAGGGCGATCTTCCCGCCAGCGGGACGATCAGCGTGCTCGGCCCTGGCACCGGGCTGGGCGTGGCGCATCTGTGGCGCGACGGCAAGGGCTTCACCCATGTGCAGGCCACCGAAGGCGGGCACATCGATTTCGCCCCGCTCGATCCGATCGAGGATGCGATCCTGGCCCGGCTGCGCAAGCGCCACAACCGCGTTTCGGCAGAGCGCGTGGTATCCGGGCCGGCCATCGTCGATATTTACGAGACGCTCTCCGCATTGGAAGGCCGCGCGATTGCCGAAAAGGGCGATGTGGCGATCTGGACCGCCGGGATGGACGGCAGCGACAGCCTCGCCGCCGCCGCGATAGACCGCTTTTGCCTGTCGCTGGGCGCGGTAGCGGGCGATATCGCGCTGGCGCAGGGCGGATTTGCGGGCGTTGTGATCGCCGGCGGGCTGGGATACCGTCTGCGCGATCATCTGCCCAGATCGGGCTTTGCCGAACGTTTTCGCGCCAAGGGCCGGTTCGAAGGCCTGATGGCGAAACTGCCGGTCAAATTGATCACCCATCCGCAGCCGGGCCTGTTCGGCGCGGCAGCGGCGTTTTTCCAGCAGCAGCAGGATGGAGACGCGCGATGAATGCCAAACTTGAAATCGGCGCGATCATGCGCGTCGCTCCAGTCATCCCGGTGCTGGTGGTGGACGATATCGGCCACGCACGCGAAACCGCGGAGGCGCTGGTGGCGGGCGGGCTCAAAGTGCTCGAAGTCACCTTGCGTACCGAACACGCGCTGCAGGCAATCCGGCGGATGAATCTTGTGCCGGGCGCGATCGTCGGCGCGGGCACGGTGGTCAACGAACGGCAGCTTGGCGAGGCGCTGGCGGCGGGATCGGAGTTCATCGTTTCCCCCGGCCTGACCGAACATCTGGGCATTGCCGCGATCAAGGCCGGGACGCCGTTTCTGCCCGGCATCGCCAATGCGGGCGACATCATGCGCGGGATGGATCTGGGGCTGAAACATTTCAAATTCTTTCCGGCGATGGCCAATGGCGGCCTGCCCGCGCTCAAAAGCCTGTGCGCGCCGTTCTTCCAGTGCAAATTCTGCCCCACCGGCGGCATTTCGCCCGACAATGCGGCGGATTGGCTGGCGCTGGAACAGGTGTTGTGCGTGGGCGGCAGCTGGGTCGCGCCTGCGGGAGCAACCCCCGAAGAAATCACCAGGCTCGCGCGCGAAGCCAGCGGTCTGCCGGCATGAGCCGGTTCGGCGAACTGACCGACCGGCTGCAGGCGCTGCACCAGCGCACCGTTGAAACCCCGCTGTTCAATCCGGTGTTCCAGCTGGCGCATGATCTTTCGCGCCAGTTTGAAGCGGGGGAACTTGCGCTCGACGATATCGAGGCGACGATTGCCGAACTGGAAGTGGCGGCGCTGGAACAGCGCGCGCAGCGTTTGCAGCGCATGGTTGCCCCGCTGGACGATGCCAGCAATGCCGCCGCGCTGGCCGAGATGCTGATCGATGGTGATTTCGAAGCCTTTCGTGCCTGCTGGGAACGGCCCAATCTGCACGCCGTGTTTACCGCGCACCCCACCTTCCTGCTCACCCCCGATCAATCCGCAGCGGTGGCGGCGGCGGCATCTTCGGGCAGCGCGATTACGTCAGAGGTGGTTGGCGGTGATCGGGTGCAGGTCACGCTGGCTTACGAACATGGCCGCGCCATGCGCGCCATATCCCACGCGCAGGATGCGCGCGATGCCATCGTGGCGCAGGTGCTTACCCATGCGCGCGAAACCTGGCCTGACCGATGGCACACCATTGCCCCGATGCCCTTCCGCTTCGCCAGCTGGGTGGGCTATGACATGGACGGGCGCACCGATATCACCTGGGCCAACTCGATCGGCTTTCGCCTGGCCGAAAAGGCCGAGCGGCTCCAGCGCTACACCTCCGCGCTGGCGGCGATCGATGCAGATCATCCGCTGCTGGGCGAATTGCGCCCGGCAGCCGCTTTTGCGCAGGAACGCGCGGAAGATTTTGCCGCCGATCTTGCCGACCCCGCCGCGCTTTCGGTAGCCGCCAACCGGCTGACCGCCGCCGATCCGCACAAGCTGCTCTCGCTCAATCTCCATATCGAGGCGCTGGAGGCCGAGGCGAAGGATACGCCCGATGGCCCCCGCGCGGTGGCGCTCAAGACGCTGGCCGCCGCGATGCGCGCCGCGCCCCATGCTTTCGCCGTGGGTGTTGAAGATCAGCGCGGCGACATCGGTGAGGCCATTGCTTTCCATCGCCTGCGCAAGGCGGCCCTGCAGGCGTTCGATCGCCAGG
>JBGSLI010000144.1:0-1777 GCA_041740775.1 Alteraurantiacibacter sp.
CCGGGCTGACGCAGGGCGATCGCATCGCCACGCGCGGCTTTGCCGCCACCCGGCCGATTGCGGGCAATGATTCGGCAGAGGGCCGCAGTGCCAACCGCCGCGTCGAACTGCGCGTCGCCAATGATATAGCCTGGCGCTGAGGGGGAGCCAAAGCGATGCAAGCGATCAAGAAGCTCTTCACCAACCGCTGGTTCTGGCGCTTTGTCGGGGCGATCCTGCTCGGCCTGGTGATCTGGTTCGTCGGTCCGCTGGTTGCCATCGGCGATTTCCGGCCCTTTGGCTGGTGGCCGGTAACGCTGTTCTTCGCGCTGTTGCCGCTGATCCTTGTAACGGTATTCTGCCTGCTCGCGTGGCGGCGCGAGAAGAAGAAGAACGCTGCGATGATGGAGGAATTGAGGCCCGATCCCGCCGCCATCGAGCGTGACGAGATCGCCGCCAAGCTTTCCCAGGCGCTCGATCAGTTGCGCACCGCGCGGCTCGGCTCGCGGCAGGCCTATGCCTATCAGTTGCCCTGGTATGCGATCATCGGCCCTTCGGGCGCGGGCAAGACCACCGCGCTGCTCAACTGCGGGCTGGAATTTCCCACCGCAGTGGCGGGCGAATACCGCGCGCTGCGGGGCCAGCCGAACACTCCCAATTGCGATTGGTGGTTCACCAGCGAGGCGGTGCTGATCGACACCGCGGGCCGCTTTGTCAGCCAGGACGAGGACAAGGAACAGGATGCAGCCGGGTGGAAAAACTTCCTCGATCTGCTGCGCAAATATCGCCCGCTGCAACCGCTGAACGGTCTGATCGTGGCCATCCCCGCGCCCGATTTCATGGATGCGCGCAAGATGGAAGGCCACACGCAGAATGTGCGTGAACGCCTGGCTGAAACCACCAATCTGCTGGGGCAGAACCTGCCGATCTATCTGATGGTGACCAAGGCCGATCTGTTGCCCGGCTTCCGCGAATTCTTCGCCCGTGCGACCGATGAGGAATCGGATCAGGTATTCGGCTCCACCGCGCCGGGCGACAAGGCCGATGTCGATGCCGTGCTGAAGGGATTTGACGGGCTGGTGACGAGCATTTCCAGCCGGGTGGTGGACCGGATGCAGAACGAAAGCGATCTGCAACGCCGTGCCTCGATCGCGGGTTTCCCCGGACAGCTCGCCAGCCTGCGCGGGCCGATCGTCAAGTTGCTCGAAGATTTGACGAAAAAGACCCGCTTCGATCAGCCGGCGCGGGTGCGCGGGGTGTATTTTTCCTCCGGCACGCAGACCGGCAGCCCGGTCGATCGCATCCTGATGAACGTCGGCGCGCCGCCTTCCACCTCGCAGAGCACGGTCGGCAGCGGGCGCAGCTATTTCCTTCGTCGCTTCTTTGCCGATCTGCTGGTGCCCGAACACGGCATCGCCACGCGCAATCCGGCCGCCGAAGCGCGGGCAAAGCGCAATTACGCCATCGGCATCGGGGCGATGGCGGCGCTGTTCGCGGTTGCCCTGGGGGTGTGGAGCTGGGGCTATTTCCGCAATGCCGCGCTGATCGAGCGGGTTTACACGATCACCGCCGATTATTCCAACGTCGCGGGCGAATCGCGCGGCGGCAGCGCCACGGTGCAGCAGGATCTGGCCGCGCTGGGCGTGCTGGGCAGCGGCACGGGCGAGATGCAGGAGGCGAGCGATTTTGCGCTCGGCCTGGGACAGGGCGGCAGGCTGACAGGCGAGATGCGCGGCATTTACGGGCGCGATCTGCAACGGCGGCTGATGCCGATCCTGCTGTCGCTGGCCGAAGAGCG
>JBGSLI010000145.1:0-3266 GCA_041740775.1 Alteraurantiacibacter sp.
GGTCCTCGCGCCAGGTCGCCAGCGCCGTTGCCCGCGCGATGCGCGAATTCTGAAGGGGCGGCAGCAAATGGCATATTGGCTCGCAACCAGTCGCGAAGGACAGGACAGCGATTTCATCCGGCGCTTCGATCCGCGCTTCTGGACGGTCGATTTCCCGCGCCCGATGATGGCCAGCGTGGTGTCCACCGGCGCGCAATCGCTGCGGGCGGAATTCGAATTCCACCACCGCGATGCGCTGGCGGGGCTGATCTGGGACAGCGTCGATCGTTTCGATCACCCGCTTCTCGCCTATGATACCGATCGCGATTATTCCAATACCACGCTCGCCTTCCGCTGGCGTTCGGTGGGGGTCCTGCCGCTCGATGCGGTCCACGGCCCCACGCTCACCATCGAAGGACGCGATGCGGCGGGCGCGCCGCGCGCCTGGTTCGTGAGGCTGTGGAACTACGCCGCCGGAACGCCCAACGATGCGCAGGTATCGCTCGATTTTTCCGCGCTGCGCGAAGGCTGGCTGGCCGATGAGGATACGGTCCACCCCGCCGATATCGACCGGATGTTCATCTCCTTTGTGCCCGTTTTCTACGATCCGGCCAGCACCGATCTGCTGCCCGCGCTTGAGACCGGCTGGGTGGAACTGAGCGATATCGTTACCGACGGCGAACGCGCGATGCTGGTGATCGGCGATGCGATCGTCCCGGAGCACGGGATCGGCACGGCCACCGCCTATGACGACAATCACAATCTCACCCCCGCCCGACTGCTGCGCAATGTCATGCATCTGGGCTATCGCGGGGCACTGATCCATTATGTCGGGATGAGTCATTTCTACCGGCTGTTCCGCCAGCCGGACGGCAGCCTGCTGGCGCATGTCCAGGCGTGGATGAACCAGCCCGCGATCCACTGGCATACCGACTATTTCGCGCAATGCGCGCAGCTCGGCCTCGAACCGATCGTTTCGGTCTCCTACGAATTGTTCAACGAATATTGTCCGGAAGACTGGAAGCAGCGCACTTTCGACGGCGAACCCGCGCTGACAGGCTGGGTGCCGCCATCCACGCTGCTGACCCCGGCCGGGCATCTGTCGATGGAATTCGTCCGCGAGGCCGTTGCCCGCTTTACCGCCCTACTCTTGCCGAGCGGCCTGCCGATCCGATTCCAGATCGGCGAGCCGTGGTGGTGGGTGACGCCCGAAGGCAAGATCTGCCTCTATGACGACCAGGCCAGAGCCATGCATCCCGCCACGGTCGACATTCCCGATCTTTCGGCACCGCTAACCCCCGCGCAGCTGGCCTTGCTCGATTGGGCGGGCGAACGGCTGGCTTGGACAACCGGCGCGCTGCGCGACCGGATCAGAAGCGTCGCGGGCGGTGACGCCGAAGTCATGTTGCTCACCTTCACACCCACCATCCTTGATCCCGCAAGGCCTGAACTGCGGCGCGCGAACCTGCCCGCACAATGGGCCTGGCCAGCCTATGACAGGCTGCAGCTGGAAGATTACGACTGGCTGACTGGCGGTGCCGAAGCCAATCGCCGCAATGCCTATGCGCTGGTGCAGGAGCGACTGGCCTATCCGCTGGACCGGCAGGATTATCTGGCCGGTTTCGTCCTGCGCGCCGAATATGCCGAACCCTATTGGGCGCGGATCGATGGCGGGCTGGATGAAGCCGTGAGGCGCGGGGTGGAGCGTCGGTTCGTGTGGGCCATCCCGCAGATCACCCGCGACGGATACGTTCGCCTGCCCCAAGAGGAGAGACAATTGCAAGCCTTCGACGATGTGCTCTATCCGCTGGCGCTGGGCCGCGATGCCGGGGTCAGCCCCGAATTCTCGACCGCCATTTCGCTCACCGCATCGGGCCATGAACGGCGCAACAGCCAGTGGAGCGATGCCCGGCTGCATTACGATGTCGGCCCCGGCATCCGCTCGCACGCGGAACTGGGGGTGCTGCTGGAATTCTTCCGCGCCCGGCGCGGTCCCGCGCGCGGTTTCCGCCTCGCAGATCCCTATGATTTCAGTTCCAACGGATTGACCGGCACGCCGACCATGGCCGACCAGCCGATCGGCACCGGAGACGGGCTGGCGGCGACATTCCGCCTCGCCAAATCCTATGGCGAAGGCAGCGATCCGCAGATCCGCCCGATCACCCGCCCGCGCGCCGATACCATCCTTGTCAGCGTGGAGGGCGTGGCCAGCACTGACTGGGTGCTGGAGGAAGGCGGAAGGATCGTCTTCACGAACGCCCCGCCCCCCGGTTCCGCGGTGCGCGCGGGCTTTCTGTTCGATGTGCCGGTGCGCTTTGCCGAAGACCGGCTGGACATCGCCACCGCCACCTTTGCCGCCGGGGAAGCGGCATCGGTGCCGCTGATCGAATTGCGGGAAGAACTGTGAGCCACGTTTTTCTCTCCACCCAGCTTGAAGGTGTCGCCACCTGGTGGAGCATCAAGCGGGGCGACGGCGTGGCGCTGGGCTTCACCAGCCACAACCGCAGCCTTGTCTTCGGCGGCATGACCTATCGCGCCGCACCGGGCATGATCCCTTCCGCCATCCGCCGCACCGCCAGCCTCGATCGCGATGCGGTGGAGGTTGAAGGCGTGCTGGCGCATGATTCGATCTCGCAGACGGATCTGGAAGCGGGGCGCTATGCCGGCGCGCGCATCGCCATCGGTCTGGTCGATTGGGAAACCCTCGATCGCACCACGCTGTTTTACGGAGAACTGGGCAATATCGCGCAGCAGGACGGGACTTTCGAGGCCGAATTGCGATCGGCCAAGGCGATCCTCGAAACAGATCTGGTGCCGCGCACCAGCCCCACCTGCCGCGCCGCCCTCTGTGATGCAGACTGCGGGGCCAATCCGGCGCGTTATACCCATCTGCTGCGCGTGGCAGCGGTCGATCTGGCGGCAAACAGCGTCGCCTTTGCCGGGGCCCCCGGTGCGGCGGACATGCGCGGCGGCCATGTCAAATGGATGGACGGGCCGCTGGCAGGCGTAACGATGCAGGTGATCGATGCGGACACTGCAGGCCTGGTGCTCGACCGGCCGCTGGCAGAAGGCATCGCTGCGGGCCAGCTCGCCTATCTGCGCGAAGGATGCGATCACACCATTACCACCTGCACCACGCGCTTTGCCAATGCGGTGAACTTTCGCGGCGAACCGCACCTGCCGGGCAATGATCTGCTCGCCCGATACCCCACCAACGCCGGATGACGCCGGACAATCGCGCCTTCGCCGATGCCGCCTGCGCGCTGGCGGGCACGCGGTTCCGCCTG
>JBGSLI010000146.1:0-9884 GCA_041740775.1 Alteraurantiacibacter sp.
GGCCGACAGCGCCGACTGGGCGGCGGCCGGCAGGGCAGCCAGGGATGCGATGGCGGCGAGGCCGAAGCCGAGGTCTCTGCGGGACAGGGTCATAAGGGTCTTTCTCCCGTTCGGGATGATGGTTGATCCTGCCGTTATCGCTGTCGGCCTTGGCGTCGATATGACCCAAGCCAGACCATATTCCGGCGGCGGGATGAAGCCCTGTTCAGGTGAAGGGTTCCGTCTCCTCCCCGTTCGCTGAGCGAATGGGGAGGTGGATCGGCGGCGACAGCCGACGAGACGGAGGGGGCGACCCGGTATCGAGGGTGAGGGAATCCGACTTTCGGTGCCGTCTCGCCCCCTCCGTCACGGCGCGAAGTTGCGCCGCGCCACCTCCCCATCGGCCAAGCGGCCGACGGGGAGGAGAAACCGATCACGCCATCGGCGGTGGGCCCGCCAGGATGTCGCGCTTGCCGGCGTGGTTGGCCTGGCTGACGACGCCTTCCTGCTCCATCCGCTCGATCAGGGAGGCGGCGCGGTTGTAGCCGATCTGCAAGCGGCGCTGGACGTAGCTGGTCGAGGCCTTGCGGTCGCGGGTCACCACGTCCACGGCGCGGTCGTAAAGGTCGTCGCCCGATGAGCCACCGCCGCCTTCGTCCATGACGCCGTCGCCGTCCCCGTCCGGATCGTCGGTGATCAGGTCGAGATAGTCCGGTTCGGCCTGGCTGCGCAGGTGTTTGCACACCTCCTCGACTTCCTGATCGGTCACGAACGGGCCGTGCAGGCGGGTGATGCGGCCGCCACCGGCCATGTAAAGCATGTCACCCTGGCCCAGCAGCTGTTCGCCGCCC
Organism: Alteraurantiacibacter sp.; assembly: GCA_041740775.1. Lineage (GTDB taxonomy): Bacteria > Pseudomonadota > Alphaproteobacteria > Sphingomonadales > Sphingomonadaceae > Alteraurantiacibacter. Next base: position 831 of record JBGSLI010000146.1, read on the forward strand.
TGCTCGCCCAGAATGGTGCGGCTGTCGATCTTGGAGGTGACCTGGAAACTGATCCGGGTCGGGAAATTGGCCTTGATGGTGCCGGTGATGACGTCGACCGAGGGACGCTGGGTGGCCATGATCAGGTGGATACCGGCGGCGCGGGCCATCTGGGCCAGACGCTGGACCGCGCCCTCCACGTCCTTGCCGGCGACCAGCATCAGGTCGGCCATCTCGTCCATGACCACGACCAGATAGGGCATGGGTTCGGGGCGGATCTTCTCGGATTCATAGACAGGGCGGCCCTGGTCGTCGAAGCCGGTTTGGACCGTGCGCGATGATTTCAACGTCAAGGGCGAGATCACGGCGGTCAAGATCGGCCCCGTCGTCACCATGTACGAGCTGGAGCCGGCCCCCGGCGTCAAGGCCAGCCGGGTGATCGGCCTGGCCGAGGATATCGCCCGCAACATGAGCGCGATCAGCGCCCGCGTCGCCTCGATCCCGGGCAAGACGGTGATGGGCATCGAACTGCCCAACGCCAACCGGCAGACGGTGAATTTCCGCGAAATGGTCGAATCCGAAGCTTTCGCATCGTCGAAGGGCGGGCTGCCGATCATCCTGGGCAAGGGCATTTCGGGCGATCCGGTGGTGGCCGATCTGGCCGCCATGCCGCATCTGCTGGTGGCGGGCACCACCGGTTCGGGCAAATCGGTTGGGTTGAACACGATCCTTCTCAGCCTGCTCTACCGTTTCACCCCCGCCCAATGCCGCCTGATCCTGATCGATCCCAAGGTGCTCGAATTGAAGAGCTACGACGATATCCCCCATCTGCTCGCCCCGGTGGTGACCGAGCCGCACAAATCGGTGCGTTCGCTCAAATGGGCGGTGGAGGAGATGGAACGCCGCTACCGGATGATGAGCGAGATCGGCGCGCGCAATCTGGCCGGTTTCAACGAACGCGTCGCCGCCGCCGCCGCCAAGGGCAAGCCGCTCAAACGCACGGTGCAGACCGGCTATGATCCCGATACCGGCGAGGCGGTGGTGGAAGAGAAGGAGCTGGATTATCAGGCGCTGCCGCAGATCGTGCTGATCGTGGACGAACTGGCCGATCTGATGGTCACCATCGGCAAGGAAATCGAGGTGCTGATCCAGCGCCTTTCGCAGAAGAGCCGCGCTGCGGGCATCCATCTGATCATGGCCACGCAGCGCCCCAGCGTCGATGTCATCACCGGCGTCATCAAGGCCAATCTGCCCACCCGCATCAGCTTCAACGTTACCAGCCGGATCGACAGCCGCACCATTCTGGGCGAACAGGGCGCGGAGCAATTGCTGGGCAAGGGCGACATGCTCTACAAGCCCAACACCGGCGCGTTGATCCGCGTCCACGGCCCCTTCGTTTCCGACGAGGAGGTGGAGAAGGTGGCCGATCACTGGCGCGGCCAGGGCAAACCCGCCTATGTCGACAGCGTCACCGAAGAACCCGAAGATGGCGGCTACGGCTTCGACGAGGACGATTTCACCGCTTCGGACAATCCGGAAGAACGCAAATATCGCCAGGCCTGCCAGATCGTGATCGAGAACCAGAAGGCCAGCGGTTCGTGGCTCCAGCGGCAGATGGGGGTGGGTTACAACACCGCCGCCAAATGGATCGAACGGATGGAGGAGGACGGGCTGGTCGGTCCATCCAACCACGTCGGCCGCCGCGAAATCTACCGCGATCGGGACGGCAATCCGCTTTAGCCAATCATCGCCGCATTGCTTTTGCAGAAAACCGGTATCCACTTTTCTGCGCAATGCTCAGGACTCTTGTCGCCGCATTGCTTTTGCAGAAAACCGGTATCCACTTTTCTGCGCAATGCTCTAGAGCGCGCAAATGAGCGAGAGACCCGCCGAAATGACCGCCGGAAAACCGGCCCGCGCGATCGAATTGATCGGCTGGCGCGAGCGCGTTGACCTGCCCGATCTGGGCCTCCACGCGATCCCCGCCAAGATCGATACCGGCGCGCGCACATCCTCGCTGCACGCGATCGTGCTGGCGCAATTCGTGCGCGACGGCAGGAATTACGTCCGTTTCGCGGTGGATTTCCCCGCCAGCCACGTGCGGCAGGTGTGCGAAGCGGTGCGGATCGACTGGCGCGGCATCACCAGTTCCAACGGCGAAACCCAGCGCCGGATGATCATCAAGACCCCGCTCCGGATCGGCGGACAGACGTTTCGCGCGGAAATCAGCCTGGCAGACCGGTCGGACATGAAATTCCCGCTGCTGATCGGGCGATCATCGCTGCGTCGCCGGTTTGTCGTCGATTCGGGGCATAGCTGGTTGCAGACCCCTGGCATGGAACCGGCCAAAGGATACCGAGCATGAGGATCTGGTCATGAAAATCGCCATGCTGGCGCGCAATCCGCGGCTCTATTCGCACCGGCGGCTGGTGGAAGCCGCCGAGGCCCGCGGACACACGCTCGATATCCTCAACACGCTGCGCTGTTCGGTCAACATCGCCAGCCATCGCCCCACCGTCATCTATGAAGGCCGCACGGTAAGCGGATATGACGCGGTGATCCCGCGCATCGGCGCATCGATCACCAATTACGGCATGGCGGTTCTGCGCCAGTTCGAAATGGCCGGCGTGTGGCCGCTGAATGAAAGCGTTGCCATCGGCCGCAGCCGCGACAAGCTGCGATCAATGCAGATCCTCGCCAAGCACGGGCTGGGCCTGCCGCTGACCGCCTATGCCAATGATCCCAGGCAGGCGGAGGAGATTATCCGCGCGGTAAACGGCCCGCCGGTGGTGATCAAACTGCTCGAAGGCACGCAGGGCATCGGCGTGGTGCTGGCCGAAACCATGAGCAGCGCCAAATCGGTGATCGAGGCATTTCGCGGGGCCAAGGTCAATATTCTGGTGCAGGAATTCATCAAGGAAGCAGGCGGCACCGATATCCGTGCGCTGGTGGTGGGCGGCAGAGTGGTAGCAGCGATGAAGCGCACCGGCGCGGCCGATGAATTCCGTTCCAACCTGCATCGCGGCGGCAGCGCGAAACTGATCAAGATCACCCCGGTGGAACGATCCACCGCTGTGCGCGCGGCCAAGCATATGGGGCTGAACGTGTGCGGGGTGGACATGCTGCGATCCAATCACGGCCCGGTGGTGATGGAGGTCAATTCCTCACCCGGAATCGAAGGGGTGGAACAGGCGACAGGCATCGATGTCGCGGGCAAGATCATTGGTTTTCTGGAAGAACATGCGAAGGAAGGCCGGACGCAGACGCGCGGCAAGGGTTAACGCATAAGCTTTCGTTTTACGGTTAGCATTTCATAAACTACCGCTACGTAAAAGCCCTGCACATGAGCATTGCAGACGCTTTTCGCGCCTTATCGCGCCTGCTTGCCGTTGCGGCGAGCCTGGCAGCGAGCGCCCCCGTTGCGGCGCAGGATGGTAACGGCGGCTGGAAATTCGATCCCTTCGCCCGGATCGAGACGGGTATCGTTCTTTCCGAAAGCCAGGACCGCGATGAGGAATTGATCATCAACGGCGACGGCGGCTATCTGCGCGGGCAAATGGGCGTGGAAATCGCCAATGAAACCACCAGCTTCCGGCTGGAGGCAGACCGTATCGCTGTCGAACGCTTCGGCTCGGCCACCGGGCGCGGCGGCTTCAACCGCGATCGGCTGAGCGCTGCTGTCACACATGTTCCGGGCGATGGCTGGGAAGTGGAGGCGGGCGCGCGGGTTTATGACGATCTGGTGTCGATCGAGGCGGCCGATACCGACGAGCTTCAGGCCTTTGCGCAGGTGCAGTTCGAGCCCGAACGCGCGCACCGTTTCCGCCTGCGCGCCACCTGGCGTGACCGGCAGTATGATAATGGCGCAGCAGCAGCCAGCACCCCGTCGGCGGGCAATGGCGCGCGCGTGGATGTGGATTACCGCCACCGGCTTGGCCGCTATCATTACATCAATTTCGATCTGCGGGCCGAATCGATCGATTCGCCCGATCCTGAGCGGCGCTTTCGCCGCGAAAGCGCCAGCGTTTCCTACACCCACCCGCTCACCCGCGACATGCGCGTGCGCCCGGCGGTGGAACTGCGTCAGACACGTTTCGGCGGGCGGCTGACGCCTGCGGGCGAAGTGCGCGAGGATACCCATGTCGTGCCCGAAGTGGAATTGCTGTGGTGGCCGGGCAATTGGCGGGTGGAGGCCGAGGCCAAATACATCTCCGCCGACAGCAATGATCCGCTGCGCGACCGGCGCGGCTATCGCTTTTCGGTGAGCGTCGGTTATGCATTTTAAGGGTTTGCGCAAATGGCGGCTCAGCCGATGGCGCAAATGGCGTCGCGTGCTTTCGAAGGCCACCCCGCAGATCAGGCGCCCGGCGCTGATCGGCGCGCTTGTGCTGGGCACCATCGGCGTGCTGGCGATCCTCGGCCTGATCCGCACCGAAGACCCGTTCCAGATGCCATCCTCGCTCGGCGAGCGGGCAGTATCCTACGCGGTGTGGGGGATGAAGCCATCCAACCTGCTGATGGCGCTGCCGATCGGTGCGTTTCTGGTGGTGCTGGCGCGCAGCTTTGTCGGGATGAAGGCGTTCGGCCTGTTCACCCCGATGCTGATCGCCATCGCCTTTTTGCAGATCGGCCCGGTGTTCGGCCCGATTGTGCTGATCGCGGCGGTGGGCGTGGGCATGGTGGCGGCCCCCTCGCTGCTCAAGCTGCGGATGACGCGGGTGGGATTTCTGGGCGTGCTGATATCCTTCGTGGTGTTCGTGCTGGCCGGATTGCAGGTGGTGCTCGATACCGAATTGCAGGTGGATGCCTTTCCCGTGGTGGTGACCGCGCTGGTGGTGGAACGCTGGTGGCGGCAGTGGGAAAAGGACGGCAAATGGCCCGCCGCGCACATGGCCATGAATACCATGGTGCTGGCGCTGGTGATCCAGTTCGTGATGGTGAGCCATGTCGCGCTGACGCTGATCGAAATTTCGCCGCTGGTGCTGCCCGGTTTTGCCGGCCTCGCGATCGCGCTGCTGGGCCGGTATCGCGGGCTGCGCCTGTCCGAAATCAAACGTTTCGCCCCTATCTGGCTCGAAGGAAGACGCAATGCCAAGGCTGCTGCAACTCTTGACCAACGCGCCGAAATTGCCGCCCACGGTGCCGACGACCAATCGCTCGATGCCGCCCCGCAGGTGGTTCTCCCGCATTATCCGCAGCCCAGCTTCGGATCGGCCTTCGCCTTTGCCGCAGACAGTCCCGCAGCAGGGGCACATCGACGAAATCCTTGGCATCAACCTGCGCAACGCGGTCATCTCGAAATACAACCCGCGCTGGGCGATCGAGGCGGCGCGCGACAAGGTGGCGGCGAAGGTGGCGCTGAACGCCGGCGGCGTGGTGACCACCGGCACGATATGCGTAATCTCCAGCTATGGGGATCTGCTTGATTTCGATCCGCTGCGCGATCTGCCCGACAGCTGGGCGATCAAGCCCGCGCGCGGCAGCCAGGGCGATGGCATCCTCTTGGCGGTGCGCCGCGAAGGGAATGACTGGTTCAAGGGATCGGGCACCAGGCTGACCCCCGCAGATGTGATGAATCATGTGCGCCGCATCGTCGATGGCGGCTTTTCGGGCGATTCCGCTGCCGAGGATGCGGCGCTGATCGAACCGCTGATCCGCCCCGACAAGCGCATTGCCGGGCTGGTGCCCGAGGGCCTGCCCGATGTGCGCGTCATTTCGCTGCGCGAACATCCGCTGATGGCGATGATGCGCATCCCCACCGTCGCTTCCGATGGCAAGGCCAACCTCCATCAGCGCGCCATCGGGGCGGCGGTGGATATCGAAACGGGCATCATCACGCGGGCGATGGTGGTCGGCCACGAAATCACCCATCATCCCGATACCAATGCCAGGCTGATCGATTTCAAGGTGCCCGAATGGGACAGGGTGCTGCTGATGAGCTCCAAATGCAGCGCCGCGATCGGGCTGGGCTACCTTGGTGTCGATATCATTCTGGACGAGAACGACGGCCCGATGGTTCTCGAAGTCAACGCCCATCCCGGCATCGAAATCCAGAACATCAACCAGAAAGGCCTGCGACGGGCGATGATCCTGGCGGGGGAGAAGTTCTGATTCGGCGCGGCTGGAAAGGCGCGATGGTTAGGCGGCATTAACCATCTTGGCGCAGGTGGTCTTAAGCCCGCCGCCCTATGCACGGTGCGGTCGCAAAAGGGGAAAGTCCCATGTTCGCCTGGTTCAAGCCAAAGCCCGCACCGCAAGGTCCGGCAATCATCGAGGCGGCAGCCGATATCGATTGCGCCGCCGATACGCTGTTCGGCCTTCTGAACTTTGCCGATCCGCGCTGCTGGAAGCGCACCACGGGAAGGGTGGAAACGGTGGCCGCCGGGCGCTTTCGGCTGCATCTCGACGGTGCGCCCGATCATGTCTTCACGCTGGTGGTGAGCGAGGCCGAACCCGGCCGCCTCTACGCCTTCGATACGCAGATAACCCCGCGCGCCGGCTGCATCACCCATGCCGCCGAACGCTATGAAATCACCCCCACGGGCGTTGCCACCTGCACACTGCGGCTGGTGATGCAGGCGTATTTCGAAGCGGGAATCGGCCGCGCGCAATGGCAGGATGAGGCGGCCCAGATCGAACAGGCCACCTGCAGCACACTCGCCGCGCTGAAGGCCCATGCCGAAAGCGGCGGCGTGGCGCCGGTTCGCGCAACCGGGCAATTGCAGCACGCCGCCTGATACCCCATCGCTTCCCATCGCTTCCCCGCTATGGCAGGCTTTCCTTCCGCATCGGGAGAAGGCCGTGGCCAGCAAGTTTGAAGCGCAGATTTACGCCTGCATGGACCCGTCGATCGCGCTGCATGACAGGGCCGACAATCCGCTGCACCGGGCGATCCTGAAGAACTTCTGCCGCCACGTGCATCTGGAAGGCGCAGCGATGTTTGCCGAAATCACCGCGCCAGACATGATGGCAGATGATCCAGTCTATCACGTGTGCTGGGGTGACAATCCGGTGCAGGTGAATGGCAGGCAGGGCGTGTTCGACTTCTACGCGGCCATCGGCGAAATCGTGCTGTGGAACAGCGGTGACAAGGTGGCGGTGGCCGATTGGGGCATCGCCGACGAACTGTGGTTCCATCAGTTGAGCAGCGGCATCGAACTGGCCAAGATCGGGTTGGCGACGGAAAAGGCCGACGGGCTCTATCTCGTCTCCAGCCGCCAGGCCTTCATCTGGCCCTATGACGAGAACGCGCTGCTTGTGGGCGAGCATCTCTACGAGGACAAAAGCACGCTTGCCGTGGAAGAGATCGACCCGGCGGATTACATCACTCCCGAACGCGTGCGCGAAATCCACCGCGAATGCCTGGCGGAACTTGAGGACCGCTGGGGCGCGGAGTACTGGGTGTTTCGGAATTGATGTGGGCTGAAACCGGAAGGTCGCGCTTCGTGAGTAATGCTAGCCCTCCGCCAACCGCCTGCGTTCGTCGCGAATGGCCAGTTCCATCAGCCGCGCCTGCTGGGCCAGCGTGGCACCCTGAAAGCGCGGACGGATATTTTCCGGGTAATGCTGTTTGAGCTGTTCGTCGGTGGCGATGGTCACCACCCGTTCCAGCCCGGTATAGAGCACGCTGGCCAGATCGAATTCGGGCCCCGTGGTGCGGGTGTCAGGAGCGCCCATCTGCTGGCCGAGCAGATGGATGACCTTGCGCGCGGCGCCGATGCGCTGGAGCAAGACCCGCGTATCGCGCTGTTCGGCAAAGGCGTTGCGCAGGTGCAGCAGGCGTGCATTGCGTTTCCAGTAATCGTGGAAAGCGTGGACGAAATGCGCGCATTTTTCGCCCAGTTCATCGTCCGGCCAGCGCATTTCGATGTGGTGCAGATAGGCGTGCTGCGCGGATCGGGCGACCGGATCGAGCACGGTGAGGAACAGTTCGGTAAGATCGGCAAAATAGGTGTAGATCGACGAGATCCTGAGGTCGGCGCGCCGCGCGACCGCGCTCAGCGACAGCGGCTCGGCATCGGCATCCTCGATCAGCGCCAGCGCCGCCTCGAGTATCCGCTCGCGCGTTACCCGGCCTTTCCTGCCGAGCTTCTGGCCCTGCAGATTGGTATCGAACTGCGCCTCGTCCTCCATCGCGCCCATGCCTTTATGCCCAGATGTCTTCGTGCCTTAGCGCTAATCAGGCGGGCAGGCCGACCGCGATCACCTTGCTGTCGAGAAATTCCTCGATCCCGGCCACGCCCCATTCGCGGCCCATTCCGCTGCCCTTGAATCCGCCGAAGGGCAAGTCTCCGGCGATGCACATTCCCCCGTTGACGCTGACCGATCCGGTGCGGATGCGCCGGGCTACGCGCTCGGCACGCGCCGGGTCGGCTGAAACCACCCCGCCCGAAAGCCCATACTGGCTGTGGTTGGCGATGCGGATCGCGTCCTCGTCATCCTCGAACGGGATGACCACCAGCACCGGCCCGAAGATTTCCTCCTGCGCGATCCGCATGCCATTGTCGACATCGACAAAGCAGGTGGGTTCGATGAAGAAGCCGCCGCCCTTGTCCGGGCGCGCCCGGCCGCCCGCCAGCAGCGTGGCGCCTTCCTGCTGGCCGAGTTCAATATAGCTCATCACCCGGTCCATCTGCTTTTGCGATACGACCGGGCCCATGATGTGGGCGGGCGCATCGATATCGCCCCAATTGTCGCCAAAGCCCTGATAGGCCGCCGCCAGCCCGGCCTTCGCCTCTTCATAGCGGCTGCGCGGAACCAGCAGGCGGCTCTGCACCGCGCAGCCCTGCCCGGCGTGGAACACCAGCAGCGAACGCGCGCATTCGCGGGCGAAATCGGGCGCATCGTCGAGCACGATCTTGGCGCTCTTGCCGCCCAGTTCGAGGAACACCCGCTTCAGCGTTTGTGCGCCCGCCGCCATGATCCTTTTGCCGACCCCGGTGGAGCCGGTGAAGCTGATCAGATCGACGCGCGGATCGGCCACCAATTGTTCGCCCGCCGCCGCCGGATCGGCCCCGAACACCACGTTGAGCACGCCGGGGGGAAAGCCCGCCTGATCGGCCAGCTCGCCCCAGA
>JBGSLI010000147.1:0-3942 GCA_041740775.1 Alteraurantiacibacter sp.
CGCTCCACCGCCGCCTTTACCGCAGTTGCCCCCAGATCGGTGGCGGCAACATCGGACAGCGCGCCCTGCATCGCGCCCATCGGGGTGCGCGCATAGGACAGGATGACGATCGGATCGGCGGCGTTGAAAGTGGACATCGCAAGGGGCCTTTCAGGAACGGGAGTGGCATCGGTTTTGCCATTCCTTTAATGTTGCGGTGCAACGAATGCAAATGGCGCGCGTTGGGGATACGAATGCTTCATAAGACGATGCCGAAGACGATGCCGACAGTTTTGCAGGGGCCTTTCATGCCGAATGCCGATCCGCTTGCCGCCATGCTCGATATCCAGCGCCGCGCCTTTGCCGAAGCGCGGCCCGAACCGCTGGCGGTGCGAAAGGACCGGCTCGACCGGGTGATCGCGCTGCTGGCGGACCATGCTGCCGCATTGTGCGCCGCGATGAACGAGGATTACGGCAATCGATCGCCGGTGCAGAGCATGATTTCGGACGTGCTGGTTTCCATCCGCTTCGCCAAATACTGCCGCAGCAATATCGCCCGCTGGGCCAGGCCTTCCAGCCGCAGCACGCCGTTCCCGCTCGGAATGCTGGGGGCACGGGCGCAGGTGCGCTACGAGCCAAAGGGCGTGGTGGGCATCATCAGCCCGTGGAATTTCCCGGTGAACCTGGCCTTCGGCCCGCTGGCACAGGTGCTGAGCGCGGGCAACCGGGCGATGTTGAAGCCGAGCGAGTTTACGCCCGCCACCAGCGATCTGATCGCCGATCTGGTGGGCCGTTATTTCGCCCCCGAAGAAGTGGCGGTGGCCACCGGCGGGGTGGAAGTGGCGACGGCTTTTTCCGCGCTTCCCTTCGATCATCTGGTGTTCACCGGCTCCACCGCCACCGGGCGCAAGGTGATGCAGGCGGCGGCGCAGAACCTTGTGCCGGTAACGCTGGAACTGGGCGGCAAAAGCCCGGTGGTGATCGGCAAGGGGGCCGATCTGGAACGCGCCGGATCGCGCATCGTCACCGGCAAGCTGATGAACGCCGGGCAGATCTGCCTTGCGCCCGATTATCTGCTGGTGCCCGAAGGGGTGGAAGATGGCGTGATCGCTGCGCTGGAACTGGGGGTGATCGATCAATACCCGGCGCTGCGCGATAATCCCGATTACGCCAGCATCATCAATGATGCGCAATTCGCCCGGCTGCAGGCGATGGTGGCCGATGCGCGGGACAAGGGCGGTGAGGTGATCGCCATCAATCCGGCGGGCGAGGATTTTTCGGCCGGCAACCAGCGCAAGATGCCGCTCACGCTGATCCGCAATCCCACCGCAGACATGCAGGCGATGCAGGAGGAGATATTCGGCCCGGTGCTGCCGATCCTCACCTATCGGGATATCGATGAGGCGATTGCGCGTATCAATGGGGCCGACCGTCCGCTCGGCCTCTATTATTTCGGCAATGATGCGGCGGAACGCGAGCTTGTGCTCACCCGCACGCTATCGGGCGGGGTGACGGTGAACGATGTGATTTTCCACGTTTCGGCCGATGATCTGCCATTTGGTGGCATCGGGCCAAGCGGCATCGGCAGCTATCACGGGCCGGAGGGCTTCTGCGAATTCAGCCATGCGCGCAGCGTCTTTACCCAGCCGAAGGCCGATGTGGCGGGATTGTCCGGCCTGAAACCGCCTTATGGCGAAAAGGCGAAACGGCTGCTGCGGCTTATGGCGCGCAAATAGCGTTTCCGACAGCAACGGCCAGCGGCGGATTACAGCTTGGCTTCCTCCAGTTTGACGAGGTGCCATAGCGTTTCGAGCACCGGGGCAGGGGTTCCGGCGGCGCGTCCGGCTTCCACGATGGCGCCGTTGATCGCGTCGATCTCGGTCCGCCGCCCGGCCAGCAGATCCTGCAACATCGATGGCTGATGATCGGCGTGATCGGCCATGCTCACCTGTGTCAGATCGTGGATCGGCCCCGCGTCCACCATGATGCCATTGGCGTGGGCCACCGCCACCCCTTCATCCACCGCCGCGCGGATGGTGGCGCGCGCTTCGGGATTTGCGCCCAGAAAGCCGGGCGTGCGGCGGGTGAGCGCGCACAGCGGGTTCATCGCCGCATTGAAGATCGCCTTGGCCCAGATCACTGCGTGAATCTGCGGATCGAGCAGGGTTTCCAGCCCGCCTTCGCTGAGCCTTTCGGCTACCTGCGCCGCAAAAGCGGGATCGCCACCGAACGCGGGATAGAGCCGGGAATAGCCATCGCCGTGGCTGCGGATGCGGCCCGGACCGATCAGATCGGATGGCAACATGCTGGCCCCCACCATCACCTTTTCATCCGCCACGAAACCGGCCAGGCGGCGATCATTGCCGAGGCCGTTCTGCAGGCTGAGCAAATGCGTGTTCTCGTCAATGGCGGCGGCAATGCCTTCAAGCGCGGATTGCGTGTGGAAGGTTTTGGTGAACACCAGCACCAGATCCACCGGTTCGCGCACTTCTGATGGCAGCTTGGCGCGGATCGGCAGGCGGTTGATGCCGCTGCGCAAATCCACTTCCAGCCCGCCTGCATTGATCGCATCCACATGGGCCGCGTTGACATCCACCAGCGTGACATCGCCGCGCGCGCGGTGGAATGCAGCGCCGACCAGGCACCCCATCGCGCCCGATCCCAGCACCAGAACCTTCATGCCATGTCTCCCAGAAGATGCGGGCCGAGCGCCAGCAGCAGCCGCGTATCGATGGCAATGCCGCGCGCGCGGAAACCGGCGATGGCTTGCGGCAGATCGGCCAGCTTCAGCCGGTGAACGGTGATATCCTCGCCATCCACCCCGCCGCCGGGGCCGATTTTGGTGAGGCCGCTGGCACGCAGCAGGGTGAAACCTTCATCGGCAAGGCCGGGGGAAGAATAGAAATCGCCCAGCACTTCCCAATGCGCGGCGGTGTGGCCGGTTTCCTCCTCCAGCTCGCGCCGGGCGGCGCTGAGCGGATCGTCATCACCGCCGCCCGCATCATCACCGATCAGCCCGGCGGGAAGTTCCAGGCAATTGCGGCCCAGCGGCACGCGATATTGTTCCACCAGCAGGATGTGCCCGTCTTCCACCGCCAGGATCACTGCCGCGCCGACAGTGCCCGTGCGGCTGACATATTCCCACCGGCCACGGGTTTTGGCGGTGATCCATTTGCCCTGCCAGGCAATCTGTTCGGGGGCTTGCGCGTCGGCTGTGCTCATGGGCTGCGCGCTATAGAAGGCTCACACCTCGATCAAGCGATCGGGCAATTCGTTCATGTCTTCTGCCCCGCGCGGGAAGTGCCGGGCCAGCACATGCCCCACGTCGCGCACGCCCGCCGCAATCCCTTCGGCCACGCAGCCCTTGCCGATTTCGGCCAGCATGTCGGCCATCGCCTCGCCCCAGACTTCGGCGGGGACAAGCGCGGCGATCGATGCATCGGCGACGATTTCGGCACGATGTTCGCGCATCGAGAGATACAGCAGCACGCCGGTGCGGCCATGCGTGCGCCCTTCGGCGCCAACCTTGAAATGGCGCACCGCGCGTGCCCGCACGCGCTGGCGCTTCAGCGGGCCGGGTACGAACAGGAAGGTCAGCCGGTCCCAGCTCAAAAGCAGCCACACGGCGATGAACTTTGCCAGGCCAAGGCCGATGGTCCAGGCGATGACTTCGCCATAGGTGTGCTGCGTGCTCCAACCGCCCAGCAGCCAGTCGATCTTTGCCAGCAGGAAATCGGGGAAGGCGGCAAACACGCTCATCGCGGTGAAGGCCGCTGCTGCCGCCCACACCAGCACCACATCGGCATAACTGTCCGACCTGTCGGCGATGACGGGCACGATTTCGCCGCTGGTGGCGCGTTCCGCCTCTGCCACCGCTGCCGATACGATCCGGTGTTGTTCTGCATCAAGCCAGGCCATCACCACCCCCCCGAAGCGCCGCCGCCACCGGACATGCCGCCGCCG
>JBGSLI010000148.1:0-2069 GCA_041740775.1 Alteraurantiacibacter sp.
CGTGGTCGATGGCGATGGCGACATCCTCACCGCCACCGCCTCGCCTTCACCCGCTTCCGCGCGCCGTGCTTCTTCCAGCAGCGCGCGCAGTTCGGGGCTGAGTTCGACATTGTCGAGCGTCAGCGTCGGATCGGGCCGCAAACGTCCCGAAACCAGCGCATCGGCAAAAATCCGGTCGAAGCGTTCGACCGCGCGGTTGAGCATGGCGGGCAATTGCTCGGCGTTTTCGGCGCGCAGGGTGAATTCGCCGAGAAAACGGTTGTCCGGGCCGAAGCGGGCGGTGAAATGCCCTTCCACCGGGCCGCCGGGCCACTGCCAGCGCAGGTTGGCGATCGGCACCAGCACGTCTGCCGCGCCGAACTGATCGAGGATTGTGTTCCACCACGCGCGGCTGCGGCGGCCGGTCTGGCCATAGGTCAGCAGCAGCGATTCGCCGCCCGCGCCGCTGGGGCGGACATAATCGATCGTGCTCGATCCGAACTGATACTCGGCCCAGGCGCGCTGCCAGGGATTGCGCACTTCGAACATCGTCTGCGTGCCGCCCGAAATCAGCACCGGCAGCGTCAGCATCGGCGCCGAGCGCGCACGATCGCCTCCCGAACCGAGCAGCGAACCCGCCCGCTGCCGATCAAAAATCACGCCCAGCCGCGCGATATAGCGGCGCGGGCCGATCCGTTCTTCTTCCACCACGATCGCGGCGACCAGCGAATCGAGCCGCGATTCGGGGATTTCCGGCCCGCCCAGTTCTTCCCACGCCAGCCGCTGCGCTTCGCGCCAGCCTTTGGCGCGCGCATCTGCCGCATTGTCGCCCGTCACGTTCACTTCGATCCCGCCCACGCTGATATCGCTGCTGCTGGCGACCGGGGTGATTCCGCGATCGCCTGCCACCTGCGCCATCAGCACGGCGGCGGCCAGCACGGTCAGCAGGGTGCAGGCCAGCGCGGCGATAGCGGCCCCATGGCGGATTGCGAACGGGCGCAGCGGGAGGGAAAATGTGCTCATCGGGGAAATCGCGGGCCTTTTGCCCAATGGCGAGTGGAAATCCAAGCCCGAAAGACTATGGCGTTGCGCATGAGTTCGAACACGCCCTCCTATACCTACGAACAGGCCGGAGTCTCGATCGATGCGGGCAACCGCCTCGTGAAAGCGATCGGCCCGCTTGTCAAAGCCACCATCCGCCCCGGAGCCGACGGGGAGATCGGCGGCTTCGGTGGCTTCTTTGACCCGCGTGCGGCGGGCTACAAGGATCCGTTGCTGGTGGCGGGCAATGATGGCGTGGGCACCAAGCTGAAGCTGGCGATCGATCATGACCGGCACGATGCCATCGGCGTGGATCTGGTGGCGATGTGCGCCAACGATCTGATCGTGCAGGGGGCAGAACCGCTGTTCTTCCTCGACTATTTCGCCACCGGCAAGCTCGACAACGGCGTGGCCGAACGGGTGATTGCGGGGATTGCCGATGGCTGCCGGATGGCCGGATGCGCGCTGATCGGCGGCGAAACGGCGGAAATGCCGGGGATGTATGCGGCGGGCGATTACGACCTCGCGGGGTTCTGCGTCGGCGCGGTGGAGCGCGGCGAGCAGCTGACCGGCGAACGGGTCGCGCCGGGGCATGTGCTGCTCGGCCTTGCCAGTTCGGGCGTGCATTCGAACGGCTATTCGCTGGTGCGGCGGCTGGCGGCAGACAAGGCATGGAAGCTGGATCGCCCCGCGCTGTTCGATCAGGACCGGCTGCTGATCGATACGCTGATCGAACCCACGCGCATCTATGTGAAAAGCCTGCTGCCGGTGGTGCGCGCAGGCCATGTGGATGCGCTGGCGCATATCACCGGCGGCGGCTTGCTGGAGAACATTCCGCGCGTGCTGCCCCACGGCGCGCGGGCTTTGGTGGATGCCGATGCGTGGAAGCAGCCGGGGCTGATGGCCTTCCTGCAGGCGCAAGGCAATATCGAGCCGGGCGAAATGGCGCGCACCTTCAATTGCGGCGTGGGCATGGTGCTGGCGGTGCTGCCGGAGAAGGTCGAGGCGGTTGCCGCCGCGCTCACCGAAGCGGGCGAGACGGTGCTGCG
>JBGSLI010000149.1:0-5556 GCA_041740775.1 Alteraurantiacibacter sp.
CGCTGGCCACATGGGTCGAGGCGCGGCGCGCTTCTGACGGGGCGGCGGTGGACCGGCTCGCCTGCATTCAGGCGCTGTCGCGATCGGGCGGATAGAGGCTGGTAACGCGAATTTAAGCCTGTTGCGGCAGGATCGGATCAAGACAGGGGGTTTGATCCACGCCATGACCATGCATTTCACCGATATCGCCCGCCAGGCGGCCGCCGACGGAGGCATTTCACCTGCGGAAATCCTCAGCCTGCGCCGCGCCGGCTGGGCCGATGGCAAAATGACCCGCGCCGAGGCCGAAGCCATCTTCGCCGCGCAGCGCGCCAGTGCCAATCCGGGCGCGGAGTGGAGCGATTTCTTCGTCGAAGCCTTGCAGACGCATGTTCTGGAAGGCAGCGAACCGATCGGTTACGCCAGCGAGGAAGAAGCGCATTGGCTGATCGATCAGGTGCAGGCCGATGGCCGCGTCTGTTCGATGACCGAGCTGGAACTGCTTACCCGCATCATCGAAAAGGCGCGCAACGTGCCCGAGGCGCTCAAGGCCTTTGTCCTTGAAGTGCTCGAAACCGAAGTGCTTACCGGCACCGGCCCCACCCGCGATGGCGGCGAACTGTCCGATACGCATGTGTCAGAGGCCGAATGCAGGCTCATCCGCCGGGTGATCTTCGGCGCGGCCAGCGATCGCCCCGCTGCGGTCAGCCGCCGCGAAGCCGAAATGCTGTTCCGCCTCAAGGATGCGACCGAGCACGCCGCCAACGCGCCCGAATTCAGGCGATTGTTCGTGCAGGGCGTGGGCAATTACCTGATGGGCTTTGCCAGCGATGCCGCGCATCTGAGCCGCGAGCGGATGCTCGAACTCGAAGCCTTCGTGGCCGATAACAAGGTGCGGGTGGGCTCCTTCATGGGGGCGATGGCCACTACCGCGCCCAACGCCTTTGGCGCGGTATTCGGCAGGCGCTCCCCCGATGCAGGCCGCGAGGCACAAGCGCGAACGGATGGCCAGATGAGCGGTGCCGAGCAGGACTGGCTCGACGCGCAGATCGCGCTGAACGGCAAGGTGGACGCTTATGACAAGGCGCTGCTGGAATTCATCGCCGAGGAATGCGGGCGGGCGTGATCGGCACCACCTGCCCGGCGATCCCGCACGCATAACCACGATGATCAACGCCGATGCGCGCGACCAAACGCGGTTAAGCTGGCCTTAGGGGTTTTGCTTCACAAAGCTGCGATGGCCCAAGCCGCACTGCAATTGCCCGCCTTCGAGGCCCCCTCCCGCCCGCTGGCCGATGTGCTGGTGAACGATCCCGCGATCGACCGCATCCTTGCCGCCGTGCGCGGGCATCTGGGCGTGGAAATCGCCTTCGTCTCGCGCTATGTCGAAGGCGAGGCGCGCGAACTCACCCATGTCAGCACCGATCTCGACCTGCCGATGGGCCCCGGCTTTCGCGAACCGCGCGAAGATTCCTATTGCTGGCACATCCTCAACGGGCGCCTGCCCGAACTGATCCAGGACCCGGCCGATTTTCCGCTGACGCAGCAATTGGCGATCACCGGCTTCCTGCCCGTGGGCTGCCATATCAACACCCCGCTGCGCCTGGCAGACGGCACCGTGTGGGGCAGTTTCTGCGCGCTGGGCCGCCAGCCCGATCGCAGCATGAACGCGCGCGATCTGGCAATCCTCAAGAGCTTTGCCGGGCTGGCCGCCGAACGCATCGAAAGCGCGCTCGAAGGCGAAATGCGCAACAGCGAAGCGCGCGCGCGGGTCGAATCAATGCTCGACGGGCACGGCGTTTCCACCTTCCAGCAACCGATCATCGCGCTCGCCACGGGCCGCGCGGTGGGGGTGGAATGCCTGTCGCGCTTCCCCGATCTGACCAAGCGCGGACCCGAAGCCTGGTTCGACGATGCCGCGCTGGTGGGGCTGGGCAAGGAACTGGAGATGACCGCAGTGCGCTGCGCGCTCGATTCGCTCGGCCACATTCCCGAAGGCATTTACGCCACCATCAACGTGTCGCCGCAAACGGTGGCTTCGGGTGCGCTGCGCGAACTGCTGGAAACGGTGGAAGCGCGAAATCTGGTGATCGAGATTACCGAACATTGCCAGGTCGATGATTTCGACGAGCTGGCGCGCGAAATCGCCGCGCTGAGGGAATTTGCCCGCATCGCCATCGACGATGTCGGCACCGGCTATTCGGGCCTGCGCCACATCGTCGATCTGCAACCCGATATCCTCAAGATGGACATGGTGCTG
Organism: Alteraurantiacibacter sp.; assembly: GCA_041740775.1. Classification (GTDB taxonomy): domain Bacteria; phylum Pseudomonadota; class Alphaproteobacteria; order Sphingomonadales; family Sphingomonadaceae; genus Alteraurantiacibacter. The sequence goes on from JBGSLI010000149.1 coordinate 2,240, forward strand.
ACGCGCGGAATCGAGGCCGATCCGGCGCGCAAGGCGATGACCGCGGCGCTGGTGCAGCTGGCCCGCGAAATCGGCTGCACGCTGGTGGCCGAAGGGATCGAGACCGAGCACGAGGCGCGGGTCATGAAGCGGCTGGGGGTCGATTGCGGCCAGGGTTATCTCTATTCGCGCCCGCTGCCGGTGGTGGCGGCGCAGCAATTCCTGCTCGAAAGCACCGGCGGGCAATAAAGCACCGGCGGGCAATAGCGCATTGCGCAGAAAAGTGGATGCCGGTTTTCTGCCACAAGCAATCCAATAGCAAAAATCCGGCTCAGCTTTCCCCACGCAGCGCGCGCTGCTGTTCGCGGGTCATTTCGCGCGCGGCGTAAATATCCCCGCCTTCGATCTGCAATTGCATCCGCGCGTGATCGTTCTGGCGATAGGTCGCCTCCGCCCGATCGATCTCTTCTTCGCTCAGGCCGAGCTTTTGCAGCGCCATCAGCGCCATGCGGATGGCCGATTCATTGACTTCGCGCACGACATATTCGGCCGGGCTTTGCGCCAGCGCGATGATCGAACGCCGGTCATACCCGCGCACATAGATGATCGCCTGCGGAAACGCCGTATGGACCGCGCCGATAAAATGGGCGTCGGGAATTTCGTCGGCGCAGAACATGATCAGTTGCGCATCGCCCGCGCCCGCCTGCCGCAGCAGATCCAGGCGCATCCCGTCGCCGTAATAGACCTTGCTGCCGAATTCCTCCGCCAGATCGATCTGTTCGGCCTTGCGGTCGATTACCGTCAGCGACAATCCGCCCGCCATCAGCGTATTGGCAACCCCCTGGCCGAAGCGGCCGAACCCCACCACCACCGCGCTGGCGCCTTCGGGCTGGGGTTCGGTGCGGCTCTGGTCAGCGCCCGCCGGTTCCTGGCGGATGCGCCTTGTGGCCATCATCAGGAACGGCGTTGCCGCCATCGACAGCGTAACCACCGCGCCGAATATGCTCGCCGATTGCTGCTCGATCAGCAGCGCGCCCTGCGCCGCTGTGTAGAGCACGAAGGCAAATTCGCCGCCCTGGCTCAGCAGCAGGCCCAGCGCCAGCGCGGCGCGCCAGGTCATCTTCAGCAGCAGCCCCAGCCCGGTGATGATGGCGGTTTTGACCACGATCAGCAGCGCGGCAAAGCCGATCACCAGGCCCGGCCTCTCGGCCACCGCGCCCAGATCCAGCATCATTCCCACCGCAACGAAGAACAGGCCCAAAAGGATCGAGCGGAAGGGCTCGATATCGGCCTCCAGTTCGTGCCGGTATGGGGTATCGGCCAGCATTACCCCGGCGATGAAGGCGCCCAGCGCGGCGGACAGGCCCAGCGCCTGCATCACGAAAGCGCTGGCGAGCACGGTGAACAGCGCGGCGACCACGAACAATTCGCGTTCCCCCAGCCGCCCGATCAGCCGGAACAGCGGTCGGATCACCAGCCGTCCGGCGGCGATCAGCCCGGCAATTGCCGCCAGCGTCAACAGGCCGAGCATCCAGCCCGACGGCCCCTGCTGTGCCGCCGGATTGCGGCTGAGCGCGGAAACGATGGTGATCAGCGGGATGATCGACAGGTCCTGAAACAAGAGGATGCCGAACGCCTTTTCACCGAATGGCGTGCGCAGCCGCCCGGCCGATTGCAGCATCGGCAATACCTGCGCGGTGGAAGAAAGACCCAGCGGCAGGCCGATGGCCAGCGCGGCGGCGGTGGTATATCCGGTCAGCGCCAGCACGGTGGCGGTTACCGCCAGCCCGCAGGCGACCACCTGCGTCAGTCCCAGGCCGAAAATCAGCCCCTTCATCCGCCACAATCGCGCCGGGCTGAGTTCCAGCCCCACCACGAACAGCAGCATCACGATGCCAAGTTCGGCGAAGGTGGCCATTTCCTGCGCATTGCCCACCAGACCCAGCATCTGCGGGCCGAGCAATGCGCCCGCCACCAGATAGCCCAGCGTCGCCCCCAGCCCGGCGCGGCGGAAGGCCAGCACCGCCACCAGCGCAAAGCCCAGCATCAGCAGCGCATCGCGCAGCATGCCGGTTCCGTGATGTTCCATCGCGCCTCCTTGTGCGCCAGACCCTATCGCTTTGCCGCGCGCCTGTCATCGCCAGCGTCATTGCCCCTTCAACTGTGCGCGCCTATATCCCGCCCCATGTCCGCAGACGCCATTTCACGAATTCGCCCGTGGCGCATGATAGAGCGCCGCCAGTCCCGCCAGATCATGGTGGGCAATGTGCCCGTGGGCGGCGATGCGCCGATCAGCGTGCAGACGATGACCAACACGCCCACAGAGGATGTGGCGGCCACCATCGACCAGATCCGCCGCTGCGAGGAAGCGGGCGCGGATATCATCCGCGTGTCCTGCCCGACCGAGGAATCGACCGCACATTTCGACCGGATCACGCGCGCGGCCAATGTCCCGATCGTCGCCGATATCCACTTCCATTACAAACGCGCGCTGGAAGCGGCGGACAAGGGCGCGGCCTGCCTGCGAATCAATCCCGGTAATATCGGCAGCAGCCAGCGGGTGGCCGAAGTGGTGCGCGCGGCCAAGGCCAATGGCTGCGCGATCCGCATCGGAGTGAACGCGGGCAGCCTGGAAAAGGATCTGCTCGAAAAATACGGCGAACCCTGCCCCGACGCGCTGGTCGAAAGCGCGCTCGATCATATCAAGCTGTTGCAGGACCATGATTTTCACGCCTTCAAGGTGGCGGTGAAGGCGAGCGACGTGTTCCTCGCGGTGGCCGCCTATCAGGGGCTGGCCGAAACCGTCGATTGCCCGCTGCATCTGGGGATCACCGAGGCCGGCGGGCTGATCGGCGGCACGGTGAAAAGCGCCATCGGCATCGGCAATCTGCTGTGGGCGGGGATCGGCGATACGATCCGCGTCAGCCTGTCTGCCGAACCCGAACAGGAAGTGCGCGTGGGGTTCGAAATCCTCAAGAGCCTGGGCCTCAGGACGCGCGGCGTGCGCGTGGTATCCTGCCCGTCATGCTCGCGGCAGGGGTTTGACGTGATCCGCACTGTGGAGGCGCTCGAAGCGCGGCTCGAACACATCAAGACGCCGATGAGCCTTTCGGTCCTGGGCTGCGTGGTCAACGGGCCGGGCGAAGCGCGCGAGACCGATATCGGCATTACCGGCGGCGGCGCGGGCAGGCATATGGTGTATCTTTCGGGCGTGACCGATCACCATGTCGAAAGCGCGGCCATGCTCGATCACATCGTGGCGCTGGTGGAAGCCAAGGCAGCGGAGATAGAAGCGGGCACCGCAACCGCCTTCGATCCGCACCGGCAGGCCGCGCAAT
>JBGSLI010000150.1:0-3149 GCA_041740775.1 Alteraurantiacibacter sp.
GGCTCCACCCCGGAACACATTGCGGCGATGGCCGCGCGCGTCGCCGGGCTTGCACCGCGCGCCATTCCCACCCGCGAGCCGAAGATGCGGCTGGCGGGCCTCGAACCCTTCACGATTGCTGCCTGAACCCCATGACCTCCATTCCCAGAACCGCCACTTTCGTCAATATCGGCGAGCGCACCAATGTCACCGGATCGGCGGCGTTCAAGAAGCTCATCATGGCAGGCGATTATCCCGCCGCGGTGGAAGTCGCGCGCCAGCAGGTCGAGAACGGCGCGCAGATCATCGACGTGAACATGGACGAGGGCCTGCTCGATGCGGTCCACGCCATGACCACCTTCCTCAAGCTGATCGCAGCCGAACCCGATATCGCCCGCGTACCGCTGATGATCGACAGTTCCAAATGGGAAGTGATCGAGGCGGGGCTGAAATGCGTTTCGGGCAAACCCATCGTCAATTCGATCAGCCTGAAGGAAGGCGAGGAGCCGTTTCTTGAAGCGGTGCGCAAGTGCCGCGATTACGGCGCGGCGGCGGTGGTGATGGCCTTTGACGAAAAGGGCCAGGCCGATACCAAGCAGCGCAAGGTCGCAATCTGCGAACGCGCCTACGCGCTGATGCTCGCCAACGACTTTCCGGCTGAGGACATCATCTTCGATGCCAATATCTTCGCCATCGCCACCGGGATGGAGGAGCATGACCGCTACGGGCTCGATTTCATCGAGGCGGTGGGCGAAATCAAGGCGCGCTGCCCGCACGCACTCACCAGCGGCGGCCTCTCGAACCTCAGCTTCAGCTTTCGCGGCAACGAGCCGGTGCGCCGGGCGATCCATTCGGTGTTTCTCTATCACGCGATTCCCGCCGGGCTGGACATGGCGATCGTCAACGCCGGGCAACTCGACGTGTACGACACCATCGATCCGGTGCTGCGCGAGGCGTGCGAAGACGTAGTGCTCGCCCGCCGCGCCGATGCCACCGAGCGGCTGATCGCGCTGGCCGAAAGCTATCGCGGCAGCGACGCGGTGGCGGAAAAGGCGGCTGCCGAATGGCGCGGCCTGCCCGTGGCCAAACGGCTGGAATATGCGCTGGTGAAGGGGATCGACGCGCATATCGTCGAGGATACCGAGGAAGCGCGGCTTACCGTCACCCGCCCGATCGAGGTGATCGAAGGCCCGCTGATGGACGGGATGAACGTGGTCGGCGATCTGTTCGGTTCGGGCAGGATGTTCCTGCCGCAAGTGGTCAAATCCGCGCGCGTGATGAAGAAGGCGGTCGCCCATCTCATCCCCTTTATCGAAGCGGCAAAGCAGGCGGGCGCCAAACCCAAGGGCAGGATCGTGATGGCCACGGTGAAGGGCGATGTTCACGATATCGGCAAGAACATCGTCGGCGTGGTGTTGCAGTGCAATGGCTATGAGGTGATCGATCTTGGCGTCATGGTGCCCTGGTCCACCATTCTGGAAACCGCGCGCCAGCAGCAGGCGGACATCATCGGCCTGTCCGGCCTCATCACCCCCTCGCTGGATGAAATGGTGACGGTGGCCGAAGAAATGCAGCGTGCGGGCATGGATTTGCCGCTGCTGATCGGCGGGGCCACCACCAGCCGGCTCCACACTGCCTTGCGGATCGATCCCGCCTATGACGGGCCGGTGATCCACGTGCTCGACGCCAGCCGCGCGGTGGGCGTTGCCAGCCGCCTTTTGTCGGATACGCAAAAAGAGGCGCTGGTTGCCGATACGGCGCGCGAATATCAGGCGATGCGCGACAAGCGCGCCGGAGCCACGCCAAGCGCGCTGCTGACACTCGCCGAAGCGCGCACCAATGGCTTTGCCGCCGATTTCGCGCTGAAACCTGCACCGCCTGCCATGCCAGGCCTGCATGTGTTCGATGACTGGGATCTCGCCAGTCTTGTCCAGTGTTTCGACTGGACGCCGTTCTTCCGCAGCTGGGAACTGGCGGGCACATATCCGGCGATTCTGGACGATGAAGTGGTGGGGGAAAGCGCGCGCGCGCTGAAGGCCGATGCCGATGCCATGCTGCAACGGATCGTGGGCGAGAAATGGCTTACCGCCAGGGGTGTGTGTGGCCTCTGGCCGTGCAGGCGCGAGGGCGACGATATAAGGCTGGAGGACGGCACGCTTCTGCCCATGCTGCGCCAGCAAGTCGCCAAAAGCCGTGACCGCGCCAATTACTGCCTTGCCGATTTCATCGATCCTGCGGGCGACTGGATCGGCGGCTTCGGCGTCGCCATCCACGGGATCGATCCGCATATCGCCCGTTTCAAGGCCGACCATGACGATTATTCGGATATCCTGCTGAAGGCGCTGGCAGACCGTTTCGCCGAAGCCTTCGCCGAACGCCTGCACCAGCATGTGCGCAAGTCGCTGTGGGGCTATGGCGCGGACGAGGCGCTTTCCAACGAGGATCTGATTCGCGAGAAATACGCCGGTATCCGCCCTGCCCCCGGCTATCCCGCCTGCCCCGATCACTCGCTGAAGCCGGTTTTGTTCGAACTTCTGGACGCCGGAAGCAATGCCGGAATGGTGCTGACCGAGAGCAATGCCATGCTGCCAACCAGCGCGGTATCGGGCCTGTATTTCGCCCATCCGCAGGCCAGCTATTTCGGCGTGGCGCGCATCGGGCGCGATCAGCTGGACGATTACGCCAGCAGGCGCGGGATGGACCGGGAAGTGGCCGAACGCTGGCTGCGCCCCAATCTCGATTGAGTGCGGCGGGCAGCAGGCACACCCCCCCTTGCGCCGCTGGATCAAAGGGTTAAAACCCCTTCACAACCAGCACGCTAAGGGGACTTTGGCACTGGCATGAAAACGCGCGTCTTTTCGGCGATCGCATCGCTGTTCATCACCCTTTTCGCCATCGTTCAGCCCGCGCAGGCGCGCGACTGGCATTTTGCCGAAACCGAACATTTCCGCATCTATGCCTATGATAATGAAAGCGATGTGGTGGCCTTTGCCGCCGATCTGGAACGGCTGGATCAGGCGATGCGCATCCTTTCGGGCATCGGCCCCGCACGCGAACCAACGCCCTATTATTCCAAGGTGACGATCTACCGGTTCGGCGAAACCCGCGATATCGGCGCGCTGGTGGACAGCCGCAGCGTGGGCGGATTCTTCATCAGCCGCGCCGGGCAG
>JBGSLI010000151.1:0-2121 GCA_041740775.1 Alteraurantiacibacter sp.
TTCATCGAGCGGCAGTTCCTTTTCGATCCGTTCCAGCGCCACCTTGCGATAGGCGCTCTCGCGCTCGCAGCCGATCCATTCGCGGCCCAGCCGCCTGGCCACCGCCCCGGTGGTGCCGGTGCCGAAAAACGGATCGAGCACCACGTCGCCCGCCTCGGTGGTGGCCAGCAGCAGGCGATAGAGCAGCGCCTCGGGCTTTTGCGTCGGGTGCGCCTTGTGCCCGGCATCATCCTTCAGCCGCTCACCCCCGGAACAGATCGGAAAAATCCAGTCGCTGCGCATCTGCAATTCGTCGTTCAGCGTCTTCATCGCGCGATAATTGAAGTGATACTTGGCTTTTTCGCCCTGACTCGCCCACAGCAAAGTCTCATGCGCATTGGTGAAGCGGGTGCCGCGGAAATTGGGCATCGGATTGGTCTTGCGCCAGACGATATCGTTCAGCAGCCAGAATCCCAGATCCTGCAAAATCGCGCCGACGCGGTAGATGTTGTGATAGCTGCCTATCACCCACAGCGCACCGTCAGGCTTAAGAACCCGCTTGCACTGCGTCAGCCAATCTCTTGTGAAATTGTCATAAATCTGGAAACTGTCGAATTGATCCCAGGCATCGGTCACGGCATCGACATGGCTGCCATCGGGCCGGTTCAGATCGCCGCCCAATTGCAGATTATAGGGCGGATCGGCGAACACCAGATCCACGCAAGCATCGGGCAGCCTGCGCATTTCCTCCACGCAATCGCCAGCCAGAATCTGCCCCAAGGGCAGGTCAGCCTTGGCGACAGCAATTTTGCGCGCGCGCGAAGCGGGCGCACGGATTTTCGTCAGTTGTCCCACCGGATACCCCTCTATTTATCCACAGGGTGAGTCGCCGGACTCGCCAGGTCAAGCGGCAATTTTGCCGCAAGGGCGCAGGATTGGGGAGGAACGAAACGAGTCCGCCACAAGATATGGAGTCTTGGCACTGCTCAATGACTCGATATGCTGCGGTGTGGCAGCAAGGACTCGCCTGCAAAATTTGCGGGCAATCGGGGGGAATTATCATGGCTCTTGAAGTTATCGGCGCTGGTCCGGGACGCACCGCGACCTTTTCGATGAAATTCGCGCTCGAACATATCGGCTTCGGGCCGTGCTATCACATGGTCGAGGTGTTTCGCGGCGCCCGGCGCAATATCCCCCTCTGGCAGGATGTCGCCGACGGCAAGCCGGCCTGGGACACGATATTCGACGGCTACCATTCGGTCACCGACAATCCTGCCTGCGCCTACTGGCGCGAACTGGCGGAATATTACCCCGAATCAAAGATCGTGCTGACCGTGCGGGACGCGGATAGCTGGGTCGAATCCTGCAATGAAACGATCAATTCGCCGCGCATGCTCGCCTCTTTGGCGGGCAGCGATCTGGAGCGGATGTTCCAGGGCACCTATCTCAAGCAATTCGGAAGCCATATCGCCGATCCGCAATGGATGGCGGACTGGTATCGCAATTACAACCAGACCGTTATCGATACGATCGCGCCCGAACGCCTGCTCGTTTTCCACCCTAAGGAAGGATGGGAACCGCTGTGCAGCTTTCTGGGCGTCCCGGTGCCGAAGGAACCCTTCCCGCGCGTCAACAGCCGCGACGAATTGGGCGACGCGTCAGACGAAAAAGGCGGATTGCCCGCCGACCCGGTCGAGCTGGAGAATTTTGCGGACGATTATGTCCAGATGCTCAGGCAAAAGGCGTTTGCTCTCTAGCGAGTGCGTCCAGGTCCTGAGCCTAGGCAAACAGCAGCACGGTATTGGCGGAAAATCCGGCGAACAGCAGCAGGCCCAGCATCCGGCCGATGTGTTTGGCATAGCGGCACAGCGCCAGCAGCAGAAGCGATGCCCCCGCCAGCACCGGCAGTTCGAATTCGAGCAATTCGGCAGAAACGGGCATGGGTGCAATCGCCATGGTGGCGCCGCCGATCAGCAGCAGGTTGAAGATGTTGGAGCCGACAACATTGCCCACCGCCAGATCGGGCCTGCCGCGCAGCGCGGCGGCAAGCGTGGCCGCCAGTTCGGGCAGCGAAGTGCCCACCGCCACGATGGTGAGGCCGATCACCGTTTCGGATACGCCTGCAATCGTGGCCAGTTCGAT
>JBGSLI010000152.1:0-2705 GCA_041740775.1 Alteraurantiacibacter sp.
CCGATCTGCGCCTGCGCGGCCGAATCGAACAGCATCAGCCGCGCGGTTTCGGGCATGGGTTCGGTGTCGAGCACGTGCCAGACCTTGTCCATTCCCAGCAGCGCGCTGGCCGCGACGAAGGCAGAGCCTATGGCATCCAGCCCTGCGCCTTCTTCCTCCGCCAGTTCGAAGGGATGCAGCATCCCCATGCGGTTGACGATGCGATTGGCCACCACGGTGCTGACAATCTCGCGCCGCAGCCGATGATCGAGCAATTGCCGGGCGAAGCCTTCCTGCAATTGCGGCGGAAAATCGCCCAGCACCAGCGCGTCCGCCACAGCATCCGCCGACAGCGCGCCGCCTTCGATTGCAGCCTGCAACACCAGCTTGGAATGCGACAGCAGCACCGCCAGTTCGGGCCGGGTCAACCCCTTGCCTTCGGCGGCGCGGCGGGCCAGGCCCTCGTTGTCGGCCAGGCCTTCGTTGGCACGATCGAGCCCGCCGATCTCCTCCAGCACTTCGATCAGCCGCGCCTGTGCGCCGATCGCGCGACCGCCGCCATGTTCGGAAATGGAAAGCGCGAGCGCCTGCAAGCGGTTGTCCTCCAGCACCAGCGCGGTCACCTCGTCGGTCATATCCTTGAGGATCGCGTTGCGCCGTTCTTCGGCCAGACCCCCGGACCGCCGCGCGGCGGCGAGCGCGATCTTGATATTGACCTCGTTGTCCGAACAATCGACCCCGGCCGAATTGTCGATGAAATCGGTATTGATCCGCCCCCCGCCCAGCGCGAATTCGATCCGCCCGGCCTGCGTGATGCCAAGGTTTGCGCCTTCACCGATCACCTTTGCGCGCACATCTTCGGCGTTGACGCGCAGGCCGTCATTGGCCGGATCGCCCACGTCCAGATGGCTTTCCTCGCTCGATTTAACATAGGTGCCGATGCCGCCGAACCAGATCAGGTCGACCGGGCTTTGCAGGATCAGGTGGATCAGGCTTTCGGGATCGAGCGCGCCGTCCTTCAGCGCGCTTTCGGGAATGTCCAGCGCCGCCAGCGCGGGCGCGGAAAGTTCTATCCGCTTGAGCGATCGCGGGTAGATGCCGCCGCCCTTCGACAGCAGCTTTTCCGAATAATCCGCCCAGCTCGAACGGTCCATCTGGAACAATCGCTGGCGTTCCTTCCAGCTTGCCGCCGGATCGGGATCGGGATCGATGAAGATGTGGCGATGATCGAATGCGGCCACCAGCCTGATGGCCTTGCTGAGCAACATGCCGTTACCGAAGACATCGCCCGACATATCGCCGCAGCCCGCCACGCGCACCGGATCGGCCTGCACGTCCACCCCCATTTCGAGGAAATGGCGCTGCACCGAAAGCCACGCGCCGCGCGCGGTGATGCCCATCGCCTTGTGGTCATAGCCGTTGGAGCCGCCGCTGGCGAAGGCATCGCCCAGCCAGAAATCGCGTTCGAGCGCGATGGCGTTGGCGGTATCGGAAAAGGTTGCCGTGCCCTTGTCCGCGGCCACCACGAAATAGGGATCCTCGCCATCGTGGATCACCACATCGGCAGGATGCACCAGCGTGTCGCCGACGATATTGTCGGTGATCGCCAGCAGCGTGCGGATGAACAATTTGTAGCTGTCCCGCCCTTCGGCAAACCAGGCGTCGCGATCCACTGCCGGATTGGGCAGCAGCTTGGGATAGAATCCGCCCTTGGCCCCGGTGGGCACGATCACCGCGTTCTTCACCTTCTGCGCCTTCATCAGGCCGAGGATTTCGGTGCGGAAGTCGTCGCGCCGGTCGGACCATCTGAGGCCCCCGCGCGCCACCGGCCCGGCGCGCAGATGGATGCCTTCCACCCGCCGCGAATAGACGAAGATCTCGCGCCACGGCACCGGCTTGGGCAGGCCGGGAACCAGCGATGAATCGAGCTTGAAGGCGAGCGCGTCCTGCGCCGAGGCGGCAAAGGCATTGGTGCGCAGCACCGCGCGGATGGTATCCCAATAGCGGCGCAGAAGCCGGTCATCGTTGATCGCCCCCACTTCGGACAGGCCGGCGCGGATTTCTTGCTCCACGCTCGCCGCCGCCTTTGCCCTCTCGCCCGCAAAACCGGGATCGTGCAGCGTGCGCAGCAGATCGATCAGCCCGCGCGTTACCCTGGTGGCCCCCGCCAGCGCATCCACCACGGTGTGGATGGTGAAGGCGATGTTGGACTGGCGCAGATAGCGGTAGAAAGCGCGCAGCCAGTCGGTTTCCTGCGCATCGAGCGCGGCCGAAATTACCAGCCGGTTGAAGACATCGTCTTCCGCCTTCTCGTTGAGCACACAGCGGATCGCATCCTCGATCACATCGCTGCGGTCGAGCAGCGCGGCGGGCGTCATCCCGGCGGGCAGGCCAAGCACGAAATCGTGGATCGTGCCGCTGTCCTCGCCGCTCAGTTCGCTTGGCACTTCGGACAATACGCGGAAGCCGAAATTCTCCAGCGCGGGCACCGCATCGGACAAGGGCAGCGATCCCTGGTGCTGATAGATCTTCATCCGCAGCCGGTCCTCACCGTCGCTGGCCGAATGATACATCCGCGCATCGCGGCCCTGCCCGCTGTCATCGGCATGCGCGGCCAGCTGGCGCAGGCGCAGGATATCCACCGCCGCTTCGGCCGCGCCATAGGCGATACGATAGAACGGCGGGAAGCTGGCGGCATAGCGCGCGGTGAGCGCGGCGGCGCGGCC
>JBGSLI010000153.1:0-1849 GCA_041740775.1 Alteraurantiacibacter sp.
CCGCCACCGCCGTAGCCGCCGCGCTGGCCGCCACCACCGCTACCGCCGCCGGGCGCACCGTCGAGCATGGTCATTACCGAATTGGGGCCACGCAGCACCACCTCGGTCGAATAGCGGTCATTGCCATCCTTGTCCTGCCATTTGCGCGTCTGCAACTGGCCTTCGAGATAGACCTTGGAACCCTTTTTCAGGAAACGCTCGGCCACGCCTGCCAGACCTTCGTTGAAGATGGCGACGGTGTGCCATTCGGTCCGCTCCTGCCGGTCCCCGGTGTTCTTGTCCTTCCAGCTTTCGGACGTGGCGATGCGCAGATTGCACACCTTGCCGCCATTCTGGAAGGTGCGCACTTCGGGATCGGCGCCCAGATTGCCGATGAGCATGACTTTGTTGAGGCTGCCGGCCATTCGATTCGATTCCTCTCTTGCGTTCGCCAAGGGCTTATCGAACCGCCCGCTGCGGCGCCACCCCCGCGCGCGGCAAATGTCCACAGTAGCGCAGACTGGCGCGTTACAACCCCGCCGCCACCGCGATCCAATAGGTCAGTCCGGCAAAGATATAGGCCAGCGCGAACAGGTAGCCGAGCATGAAGGCGGGCCATTTCCACCCGTTGGTCTCGCGCCGCGTCACCGCGATGGTGGAAAGGCATTGCGGGGCGAACACGAACCAGGCGAGGAAGGCCAGCGCGGTGGGCAGGCTCCACCGGGCGGCGATCTGGCCGCGCAGCGCCTGTTCGGTTTCCGCCTCGCCCTCGCCCTCCACCGCATAGGTGGTGGCGAGCGAGGATACCGCCACTTCGCGCGCCGCCATTGCCGGCACCAGCGCCAGCGTCATCTCGCGCTGGAAGCCGATCGGCGCGAAGGCGGGCTGCATGGCCCCGGCGATCTGCCCGGCGATGGAGGCGTCGATCTGGCTTTCACCCGGATCGGCCTTGGGAAAGGTCAGCAGCAGCCACAGGATCACGGTGGCGGCAAAGATGATCGTGCCCGCGCGGCGCAGGAATACCCACGCCCTTTGCCACAGTCCCAGCGCCAGATCGCGTAGCGGCGGCCACTGGTATTTGGGCAGTTCCATGATGAAGCCCGATGCCGCGCCCCTGGTGACCGAACGGCGCAGCACCAGCGCCGCCGCCATCGCGCCAATGATCCCGGCGATATAAAGGCCGAACAATACCAGCCCCTGCAAACCGATACCCGGCCCCACCGAAATTGCCGGGATTACCGCGCCGATGATGACGGCATAGACCGGCAGCCGCGCCGAACAGGTCATCAGCGGGGCGATCAGGATGGTGGTCAGCCGGTCCTTCGGATCGGCGATGGCGCGGGTGGCCATGATACCGGGAATGGCGCAGGCAAAGCTGGACAGCAGCGGGATGAAACTGCGCCCGGAAAGCCCCACGCCCGCCATCATCCGGTCCATGATGAAGGCCGCGCGGGCCATGTATCCCGATTGCTCCATCACCAGGATGAAGGCGAACAGGATGATGATCTGCGGCAGGAACACCACCACCGATCCCACCCCGGCCAGCACCCCTTCGGTGATGAGATCGCGCAGGAAACCTTGCGCCATATTGGCGGTAACAAGGCCCGCTGCGCCTTCGCCCAGCCCCTCGATCGCCCTGATTAGCGGATCGGCCCAGGCAAACACCGCCTGGAACACCACGAACAGCAGCGCGAACAGGATCAGCGGGCCGAGCCAGCGGTGCAGCAGAACCTTGTCGAGATGGGTGTGCAGGCGATACTGCGCGCTCTCCGCCAGCGTTGCGCCCTGCGCCATATTGTGCGCAGCCAGCCGCCGTTCGGGCAGGGTGAGCGCGGCAACGGCGTGGCGGGCGGAAAGATCCTGCCCCTGC
>JBGSLI010000154.1:0-1895 GCA_041740775.1 Alteraurantiacibacter sp.
TGACCACCTACAAATGGCAGGTGCTCGGCAATGGCCAGGCGCGGGCCTGAGCACCGGCGCTCGCGCTTGCGCAGGAACGGACCGATAACAGGCCTGCTGGGTGGCAGCTTCAACCCAGCGCATGCCGGGCATCGGCGGATCACGCGGTTCGCCATTGACGCGCTGGGGCTGGACGAGGCGTGGTGGATGGTTTCGCCCGGCAATCCGCTCAAACCCGCAGCGGGCATGGCACCGCTTTCCGCCCGTGTCCGTTCGGCCAGGGCGATGAGCCGCAACGCCCCGATCCGCGTTACCGCGATCGAAGCGGCGCTGGGCACGCGCTACACCATCGATACGCTGCGCGCGCTCAAGCGCCGCTATCCCAGACGCCGTTTCGTGTGGCTGATGGGGGCGGACAATCTGGCGCAGTTCCACCGCTGGAAGGACTGGCGGGCAATCGCGCGGGAAATGCCCATTGCCGTTATCGCCCGTCCGGGGTATGACACGGCAGCCATGGCGAGCCCCGCAATGGCCTGGCTGCGGAATTTCCGGTTGTCCGCAGCCGGATTGATCAACCGGCGCGAATGGAGCGCACCCGCGCTGATAGAGCTGCGTTTCGATCCCGATCCGCGTTCGGCTACCCAGATACGCCGGGCTGATCCTCACTGGGCAGGCAGGTTTTCCGGCGCTGTGCATGGGGCGCTTTGGGACGAAGTGACGCATTCCCCGATCATCGACACATCCGGAGGGCCCGCAGCGTGAGGCGGCGGTCTCTTGTGGAACCCTGTCGCCATTCCATTCATTCAGGAGCATGAGCCATCGCGATGACCCCAGCCAGCAATGCAGCGCCCAATGGCGCGAATGTGCAAGGGCCAACCACCGCAACCGCATCGATCCCCACCATGTCTGATACCGAAAACCCCATCATCACAGAACCCGGTTCGCTCCACGCGCTGATTCTCCAGCAGCTTGACGATGACCAGGCGCAGGAACTGGTTTCCATCCCGCTCGAAGGCAAAAGCTCGATCGCCGATCACATGATCATCGCATCGGGCCGTTCCACGCGGCAAGTGGCGGCGATGGCGCAGAAGCTGGCGGAAAAGATCAAGCAATCGGGCGAGCCTTCCCCGCGCATCGAAGGCCTGCCCGCCGCCGACTGGGTGTTGATCGACGCGGGCGATGTGGTTGTCCATCTGTTCCGCCCCGAAGTGCGCAGCTTCTACAATCTGGAACGGATGTGGGGCTTCGGCGAGGATGGCACCACGCGCCAGATGGGGACCGCCTGATTCACTCCGCCTGATATACTCCGGCCGTCGATGGGAGGGGAGGTTTGGCCTCAAGGGACTATGCCATGCTCATCCACATCATCGCCCGCGGCAAGATCGCCCGTTCGCCGGAGGGCGATCTGGTGGGGCGCTATGCGAAGCGCATCGCCTGGCCGATCAAGCTGACCGAATTGCCCGAAAGCGGCGGGCGGATTCCCGAACCTCAGGCGCCCTTGCGGACGGTGCTGCTCGACGAAAGGGGCGAAAACCTTTCCTCGGAGGATTTTGCCCAATTTCTCGAACGCTGGCGCGACGGCGGCATCCGCGAATGCCGCTTTGTGATCGGTGCGGCGGACGGGCACAGCGATGCCGAACGTGCCGGGGCCGATCTGCTGCTGTCCTTCGGCAAGGCCACCTGGCCGCACCTGCTGGCCCGCGCGATGCTGCTGGAACAATTGTTCCGCGCCACCAGCATCCTTGCCGGGCACCCCTATCATCGGGCAGGATAGCGACCGTATGTGGCATCGCGCGCTCCTTGTCGGCATTTCGGTCATCGCCTTTGCGGCGGCGGCTTTCGGCCAGCGCCCGTCGGGTTTCGAGAATGCGGAAGAAACCCGCGCGGCTTTGAACGCGGCGCTCGCCGAACGCCGC
>JBGSLI010000155.1:0-1572 GCA_041740775.1 Alteraurantiacibacter sp.
GATCGGCCCGCTGATCGATGCGCGCGCGCTGGAGAAGGTGGAACGGCTCACCGATGCTGCGCTGGGCGATGGGGCGGAGCTGCTTTGCGGCGGCGCGCGGCACAATGCGGGCGCGCAATTCTATACCCCCACGGTGCTGACCGGGGTGCGACAGGACATGGCGATTGCGCAGCAGGAGATTTTTGGCCCGGTCGCCTCGATCATCAGTTTTGACGGCGAGGCAGAAGCGATCAGTATCGCCAATGATACGCGCTCAGGCCTCGCCAGCTATTGCTTCACCACAAGTCACGCGCGTGCTTGGCGGGTGATGGGCGCGCTGGAATACGGCATGGTGGCGATCAACGAAGGCCTGCTCGGCACCGAAGTGGCCCCCTTTGGCGGGATCAAGGAATCGGGGCTGGGCCGCGAAGGGTCACGCCACGGCATGGACGAATATCTCGAACTGAAATATGCGCTGATGGGCGGGCTGGGCGGATAGTTGGGCCGATAACTGGGATGGGCGGATAGGCGGTTGGGGCGGACAGGGCGACACGCCACTTCCCCCTCCGCGCTTCCCCCTCCGCAGTGCATATTCGGCGAGGCCGGTCCGGATCGGGGCCGCATCATGGCTTGTTCACGCCGGAAAGCAGGTCGCCCGGGAAGCAGGTTGCCGGAATGCGGGGCCTTTGCGCCCCTCCGTCAGCCCGTTGCGCACCGCGCGCCGAACATTGCGCAACTCGCGCCGGTCAATAGCCCGGCGGCAAAGCCCGGACCGGACGGACCCCGACGCCGATCAATGATAGCGGCGCAGCAACCCCGCCAGTCTGCCCTGCACCTTTACCTGGCTATCCGCATAAATCTGCGGATCATGCGTGCAATTGGCCGGATCGAGCCTGATCATGCCGCCTTCGTGATAGAGATATTTCAGCGTCGCTTCCTCATCATTGATGAGCGCGACCACGATATCCCCGTCACGCGCGGTATCGGCCTTTCGCACCAGCGCGAAATCGCCGTCGAAAATCCCCGCCTCGATCATCGAATCGCCCGATACTTCGAGCGCATAATGATCACCGGGGCCGAGCAGCGCGGCGGGCACGGGCAGCGAGCGATCCGATTCGAGCGCTTCGAGCGGCAGGCCCGCGGCAATCTTGCCGTGCAGCGGAATTTCGATCACGTCATTGGCAGGTTCGCGGACAGCGGCGAGCGGGGCGACTATGCGGGCCACCGGATCATTCGCCATGTTCTCCGGCATTTTCACCACCTCCAGCGCTCGCGCGCTATTGGCGAGGCGGCGGATGAAGCCGCGTTCCTCCAAGGCCGAAATCAGCCGGTGGACGCCCGATTTGCTCTTCAGATCGAGCGCTTCCTTCATTTCCTCGAAGCTGGGCGAGATGCCCGTTTCTTCAAGCCTGCGATGGATGAATAGCAGCAATTCGTGTTGCTTGGCGGTCAACATCGGCCGGTTCCTCACACAAATGTTCCACTTTGGGAACGAATACGGAACAATTAAGAAACAGATTCGCCCAAGTCAAGCGATACCGCCATTCTGGAGCGGAAAAACCTCGACAATCTCGCCAGCAACGGCGGCGGGGG
>JBGSLI010000156.1:0-1500 GCA_041740775.1 Alteraurantiacibacter sp.
CCAAAAGGCCCGTTCCAATATGTGCCCTGCCAAGGGTGGCGGGGCAGTAATCACTTGCTTCGATGGTGGAGCCTAGCGGGATCGAACCGCTGACCTCTACAATGCCATTGTAGCGCTCTCCCAGCTGAGCTAAGGCCCCGCGCCATCGATGTGGCCCATCCTACAGGAAGGGCGTCCGGCTGCCAATGCCGCCGGGAGGCAGCCCTTTATTGGCGAGCCGCTCCCGACGCAAGGGCTAAATAGGCGGCAGAATCAAGTTTCGTGATCTTTGTCATCATCGCCGGTAGCAACGCCCAGATCATCGTCACCGCCCAGATCGACATCATTGTCGGGCGAATCATCGTCGTCATCGACATCGATGTCTTCCAGATCATCGTCGGCCAGATCCGAATCGGATTCCTCGACAACCTTCTTCTTCTCCTCGAACGGGATCGGTTGCTTGGACTTGAGCACCGGTTCGGGCGTCCATTCATTGCCGCATTCGATGCAGGTGACCGGATCTTCCTTGTTCAGATCGTAAAAGCGTTCACCGCATTTGGGGCAGGTGCGCTTGGTGCCCCATTCTGGCTTGACCATTATTGCATGTCCTCAGTCTCGGCCGGATGCGGCCGGGGAAATTCCTATGCGATCCGCAAGGGTCACGAAATCGCGAGCGGGCGCGCCTTGCCATAGGGCCATGCCGCTGTCAAAGCGCCACCTCGACCGCGCACAGATAGGCAGAGCCTTGAGCCATTCCAACCCGCCCTCCCCCAAACGCTTTTCTGCTGGCAACCCGCTGACCGGGCGCATCGCCGTGCCAGGGGACAAATCGATCAGCCACCGCAGCCTTATGCTCGGCGCGCTGGCGGTGGGCGAAACGCGGGTGAGCGGCCTGCTGGAAGGCGAGGACGTGCTCGCCACCGCCGCCGCGATGCGCGCAATGGGCGCGACAATTGTGCGCGGGGATGACGGAACATGGAGCATTCACGGCGTCGGCGTCGGCTCGCTGCTCCAGCCCGAACAGGCGCTCGACATGGGCAATTCCGGCACCAGCACGCGGCTGCTGATGGGGCTGGTGGCCAGCCATCCGATCCGCGCGGTTTTTACCGGCGATGCCAGCCTTTCCAAACGCCCGATGGGACGTGTGATCGAGCCGCTCTCGCAAATGGGCGCGGCTTTCGAAGCATCACCCGGCGGCACGCTGCCGCTGATGCTGCGCGGGATCAGCCCCGCCGTGCCGATAACCTACCGGCTGCCGGTGGCCAGCGCGCAGGTAAAGAGCGCGGTGCTGCTGGCCGGGCTCAACACCGCCGGGATCACCACGGTGATCGAGCCGGTGCATACGCGCGACCATTCCGAACGGATGCTGCGCGGTTTCGGCGCCAGGCTGGACGTGGGGGAAGAGAACGGGGCGCGGATGATCCGCATTCACGGCGAGGCGGAATTGCGCCCGCAGAACATCGTGGTGCCGGGCGATCCGTCTTCCGCCGCCTTCTTCGCCGTCGCCGCGCTGCTGGTTCC
>JBGSLI010000157.1:0-3500 GCA_041740775.1 Alteraurantiacibacter sp.
CCTCCAGCCCCGCGCCGCCACAGGCTGCCAGCACGCTCCCGCGCGCCTGCGCCAGCTTCAGCGTCGATTGCGCATTCTTGTTGGCGAATACTTCCTCGCACGCGGCGCGGTCCGGGCCATAGGTGCCGATGACTGCGGCGATGGCGGCGTGGAGGTGATCGAGCCGCTGCGCGATGGGCGATTTCGCATCGGTCTTCACCTCGCCATTGGCGATATGCGACAACCGGTTGCCGTCTGCCCGGATCACGCCCCAGCCGGTGCAGCTGAGCGATGGATCGAGGCCGAGGATCAGCATCGGAGGGTCATAAGCGGATGCCCAGCTTCGGGCCGAACTGCACCATCAGCAAATAAAGCGCCACGGTAAGCGCGCATCCCAGCGCCAGCGCCAGCCAGAACGGCAGCCCGGAGCGCAGCATCAGCGGAATGGCCAGGAACATCGGCAGGCTGGGCAGCACGAACCAGAAGGTCGCCTCGCTATGCCTGGCCATATTCTCCGCGTCGGGGCGCGCGTGCCACAGGAAAATCATGCCCAGGATCGATACCAGCGGCAGGCTGGCCACCAGCGCCGCCATCGTCGGCAGGCGCTTGCCGATTTCCGCGATCGCCGCGATCATTGCTCCGGCCAGCAATGCCTTGGCGATCACGCTCCACATCAGCCGCCCAGCTTTTCCATCACTTCGTCGGCAATGTCGTAATTGCCCCACACGGTCTGCACGTCATCGTCATCGTCGAGCATGTCGACCAGCTTGAGCAGCGTCCCGGCATCCTTCTCGTCCATCGCCACCGTGAGGGTGGGCTTCCACGCCAGCTTCACGCTTTCGGCTTCACCCAGCGCCTTTTCCAGATCGCCCGCGACCTGGTGCAGTGCATCGGCCTCGGTCCAGATGACATGGCCGTCCTCGCCGCTCTCGATGTCGTCGGCGCCCGCTTCCATCGCCGCCATCAGGACGGTTTCCTCGTCACCCGCGCCAGCGGGATATTCGATCAGGCCCTTCCGGTCGAAGCCGTGGCTCACCGCGCCCGATGCCGCCAGATTTCCGCCATTCTTGGAGAAAGCCGTGCGGATATTGGTGGCGGTGCGGTTGCGGTTGTCGGTCAGCGCCTCGACGATGATCGCGCTGCCGCCGGGGCCATAGCCTTCATAGCGCACTTCCTCGTAATTCTCGCCGTCATTGGCCGAAGCCTTGTCGATCGCGCGCTGGATATTGTCCTTGGGCATGGACTGCGCCTTGGCCGCATTGACCGCCAGCCGCAGGCGCGGGTTCATGTCCGGATCGGGCATGCCCATCTTCGCCGCCACGGTGATTTCGCGGCTGAGCTTGGAGAATAGGTTGGACCGTTTCTTGTCCTGCGCACCCTTGCGGTGCATGATGTTCTTGAATTTGGAATGGCCTGCCATGGGAAACCCGTGTTGCGGATGGTGATCGATTGGCGCGACGCCTAGCCCAGCGGCGCATCCGCTTCAATAACCACCCGCTGCCTTTTCTCGATGCAGGCCCTGCGCAAATCAGCCCATGCCGAGCGCGGCCTTGTAAGTATCGAGGATCATTTCCTGTTCGCTGCGATCATTGGCGTCCATTTTTCGCAGCCGGACGATCTGGCGCATGATCTTGGGATCATATCCCACCGATTTGGCTTCGGAATAGACATCGCGGATATCGTCGGCGATGCCCTTCTTTTCTTCTTCGAGGCGTTCGATGCGCTCGATCAGCAGGCGCAGGCGGTCATCGGTGGCATCGGCCATGTCGGGGTAACTCCGGTAAAGTGAGAATCGCTTGGCCGCTGGTTAGCGATGAAGCGCGGCGGCGCAAACCGCCTGGCCGAGTTTTCCCTAACGCAGATCGGCGGCGTTCTTCGCCAGGCTTGCCGCCATCCGGTCGAGCTGCGCCTGAGTCGCCTCTTGCTGGCGAGTGGCCTTCCATTCATCCATCCCCATGCCGTGGATCAATTCGCGCGCCTCGGCCTTGTCGCCCGGATATCCGGCGTCGCGAATCCAGTCGGCCAGGCAATTGCGGCAGAAGCCTGCCAGCCCCATCAGCTCGATATTCTGCGCATCGTGGCGATGGCGCAAATGGCGCACCAACCGGCGGAAGGCGGCGGCGGCGATATCGTCGGGCAGCGTATCGAGCGGATCGGAGTTGTCGTGCATACCAATGTGTCCTTGTGTTGTCGCAAGCTGTCGCCATAAGCGGTAGTCATGGCACAATATCAACGCTCGAAGCTCGAACCCAGGGGCCGCAAGGTCAAGATTCTCGCCACCACCGGGCCGGCCACCGCCGATCCCGACGTGCTGCGCCGCCTGTTCCGCGCCGGGGCCGATGCCTTCCGCGTCAATATGAGCCATGGCGAACACGCGGTCCACGCCGAAACGATCCACAATATCCGCCTGCTGGAAAAGGAATTCGGCAAGCCCATTGCCATTCTGGCCGATTTGCAGGGGCCCAAGCTGCGCGTGGGCAAATTTGCCGATGGCCGCGCCACCATCGCACATGGAGCTCTATTCACCTTCGATCGTTCGCCAGAACCCGGCGATGCCTCGCGCGTTGAACTGCCGCATCCGGAAATCTTCGCGGTGATCGAGGAAGGCCAGCGGCTGCTGGTAAACGATGGCAAGATGCGCTTCCGCGTAAAGTCGGTCAGCCCTGATACAATAATCTGCAAGGCCGAGGTCGGCGGGGTGATATCGGATCGCAAGGGCGTGAACGTGCCCGATGCCGAAATTCCCATCCCCGCGCTGACCGAAAAGGACCGCCGCGATCTCGCCTTCGCGCTCGATCAGGGGGTGGACTGGATCGGCCTCAGCTTCGTCCAGCGCCCCGAAGATCTGGCCGAGGCGCGGCGGCTGATGGTGGGCCCCAATGGCGAACAGCGCGCGGCGCTCTGCGCCAAGATCGAAAAGCCGCAGGCGATCCGGCGGCTGCACGATATTATCGAGGAGGCCGACGGCATCATGGTGGCGCGCGGCGATCTGGGGGTGGAGCTCAATCCCGAAGAAGTCCCGCCGCTGCAAAAGAAGATCGTCAACGCCACGCGGCTGACGGGCAAGCCGGTGATCGTGGCGACACAGATGCTCGAATCGATGATCGAAAGCCCCGCCCCCACCCGCGCCGAAGTGTCCGATGTGGCCAATGCGGTATATGACGGGGCCGATGCGGTGATGCTCAGCGCCGAAACTGCGGCGGGCGACTGGCCCGAAGAAGCGGTGCTGATGATGGCCAATATCGCCCGCCAGGTGGAACAGGACGAAACCTATCTGGCGCGCGTGCGGATGCTGGAAACTCCGCCCGATGCCACCACCGCCGATGCCATGGCGCACGCCTGCATGACGATTGCCGATACGGTCAAGATCAGCGCGATCACCGTGTTCACCAGTTCGGGCAGCAGCGCCCGGCGGGTGGCGCGTGAACGGCCGGCGGTGCCGGTGATGGTGCTCACCCCTTCGGTGGCGGTAGCGCGGCGGGTGGCTTTGCTGTGGGGCGCGCATCCGGTAGCGACCAAGG
>JBGSLI010000158.1:0-5929 GCA_041740775.1 Alteraurantiacibacter sp.
GATGCGCGAGTTTCCTCGCCGGAAGAACCGCGCGTGGCAGTATCCCGCCGCACCAGAACCGGCGGCGCGGTAAGCGATGCTTGCGGAGTGGCCAGTTCTTGCGGGCTATCGCGCAATCCGACTTACCCGGCCATTGCCGCGCGATTGCCGCGCGATTGCCGCCGTTGGCGAACATCGCGATGCACGCCGTCATTGTCAGCGTGACAGCGGCGAAGTGCTTGTACATCGTCAGCGGAATCGGGGGCTTCGATAGCTGCGCCATGCGATTTCCCTACCCCGCAAGGCGTTGAGCGAGCGAGCCCGGAGGTGGTTAAACCCCACCTGCCGCCGGGATGCGCAATCATCGGCGCGCGGGCGGCTTTTGCCCTATCACGCGAGCAGGGTGTAAAGTTTACCGACATTTCACTTCTTATCGTTAACCGGCTTGTGCGGCGGGAATTTCCCCGCCCTTCGGGCTGGCTGGAGCGATGATCCGTCTCTTCAAACATTATATTCCGCACGCGGTGCTGCTGCTTGGCCTGATCGATTTCATCCTGCTGCTGGTGGCGGCGGATATTGCCTGGAACCTGCGCATCAGCCAGATTGGCAGCATCTCCGGGCCATTGTCCGAACGGATGGTGCCGCTGCTGGCTTTCGGCGTCATCACGCAGAGCGCGATGATCGCGGTAGGGGTTTACGGCCCCGAAGCGCTGCGATCGATCCGCTTTGCCGGGGCGCGGTTGCTGGTGGCGGTGAGCCTGTCGATTCTGGCGCTGGCGTTCATCGATTTCCTGCTGCCGGGAAACACCTTCTGGCGATCGATCCTGCTGTATGCGATGGCGCTGGCGATCGGCCTGCTGGTTCTCAATCGGATGGTGACCGGCGGTATTCTGGGCACTTCGGCATTCCGCCGCCGGGTGCTGGTGCTGGGCGCGGGCAAGCGGGCGCAGCGGTTGAAGAAACTCGCGGCGCGGCCCGACAGCGGCTTTGCCGTGGTCGGCTATATCAGCATGGCGGACAGCAAGCCGCAGGTGGCCGAAGCGATTGCGCGCTCCGCCATCGCCGATCTGTGCGCGCATGTCGCTAATCTGGGTGCGACCGAAGTGGTGCTGGCGCTGGAAGAACGCCGCAATTCGCTGCCGCTCAAGGATCTGCTGCGGGTGAAGACCGCAGGCGTGCATGTGAACGAATTTTCCAGCTTTCTCGAACGCGAAACCGGCCGCGTCGATCTCGATACGCTCAATCCAAGCTGGCTGATCTTTTCGGATGGCTTTTCTTCCGGCCGGGCGATTTCGGGCTTTGCCAAGCGTGTGTTCGATATCTGTGCCAGCAGCGTGCTGCTGGCGCTCGCCTTTCCCGTCATCGCGCTGTTTGCCGTGATCGTGAAGCTGGACAGCAAGGGGCCCGCCTTTTTCCGCCAGCAGCGCGTGGGGCTGTATGGCCAGACCTTCGAACTGGTGAAGCTGCGATCGATGCGCACCGATGCGGAAAAGGACGGCGCGCAATGGGCGCAGGAAAAGGATCCGCGCATTACCCGCGTGGGCGCCTTCATCCGCAAGGTCCGGATCGACGAACTGCCGCAGGTGTGGACCGTGCTCACTGGCCATATGAGCTTTGTCGGCCCGCGCCCCGAAGTGCCGCGATTCGTCAACGATCTGGAACAACAGCTGCCCTATTATGCCGAACGGCACATGGTGAAGCCGGGCATCACCGGCTGGGCGCAGATCAACTATCCCTACGGCGCCAGCATCGAGGATTCGCGCCACAAGCTGGAATATGATCTCTATTACGCCAAGAATTACACCCCCTTCCTCGATCTGCTGATCATGTTGCAGACGCTGCGGGTGGTGCTGTGGCCGGAGGGCGCGCGCTGATGGGCATCGCCTGGGGCCTGGCAGTCTATCTGCTCTATCTGGCTACCGCCTGCGCGGCGGTGGCGTTGTCGCTGTGGCTGGCGAGCAGCAAGCGCGCGCAAGGCCCCGCAATCAGCGCCGTTGCCGCTGCACTGGGGATTGCCGCGCTATGGAGCTTTGCCTTTGCCGGTTTCGGCCGCGAAAGCGTGGTGGAGGAAGTGCTGCTGGCGGCCAGCAATCTGGCCTGGTTATGGCTGCTGTATCGCATGTTCGGGCACGATCAGCGCGACAAGAACCTGGCCCCCATCCGTCCGGTGGTGGCGGCGTTGGCGCTGGTGGAAACGATGCAGTTCGCGCTGATCGCGGCGCGCCTGCAATATGATGCGCAGCCCGCCGCGCAGGAACTGATCCTGCAAATTTCCTTCACCTTCCGCCTGCTGCTGAACATCGGCGCGCTGGTGCTGGCGCACAATCTGTATGTCGGCGCAGCGCAGCAGGCGCGGATTGCCCTGCGCTGGCCGGCCGCAGGGCTGGGCGCGCTGTTCCTTTACGATCTCAACTTCTACACCATCGCCTATCTGGGTGACGGCACTCCGCGGCTGCTGGAAGATCTGCGCGCGGCGGCGCTGCTGGTGGCGGTGGCGCTGTTCGCCTTCGGGCTGCTGCGCAATCGCCACGAATTGCGTTTTCGCCCTTCACGCAGCTTTGCCTTCCAGTCGTTCTCGCTGCTGCTGATCGGGGCCTATCTTGCGGTGATGGTGGTGGTGGCGCAGGGGCTGGCCTATGCCGGAAGCGATTACGGGCGCATCCTGCAAACCGGCTTTGTCCTGCTGGCGAGCGCGGTGGCGCTGACGATCCTGCCATCACGCCGCTTGCGCGCCTGGCTGCGGGTGACGCTGTCCAAGAACCTGTTCCAGCACCGTTACGATTATCGTTCCGAATGGCTGCGGTTTACCGATACGATCGGACGAGCGGGGGCCCAATCGGCGCCGTTGCCCGAACGCGCGGTGCAGGCGGTGGCCGATATCACCGACAGCCCTGCGGGAATGCTGCTGACCCCGCGCGAGGAAGGCGGGCTCACGCTGGCGGCGCGCTGGCAATGGCCCGATGCGCAAGTGCCGGGCGAGGCGATCTGTGCCGAGGGGGCGCATTTCTTTGAACACAGCCAGTTGATCCTCGATCTCGACGATCTGCGCCGTGCCCGGCCCGATGGCATCCCTGCCGCCGCCTGCCCGCAATGGCTGCTGGAGGACGAGGCGAGTTGGGCGCTGGTGCCGCTGCTGCACTACGAACGTCTGGTGGGCGTGGTGGTGCTGGCGCGCCCGCCGATTGCGCGGCGGCTGGACTGGGAGGACTTCGATCTGTTGCGCGTGATCGGGCGGCAATTGGCCAGCTATCTGGCCGAGCAGACCAGCCAGGATGCGCTGGGCGAGGCGCAGCGGTTTGACGAATTCAACCGCCGCATCGCCTTTGTCATGCACGATATCAAGAACCTCGCCAGCCAGCTTTCGCTGCTGGCGCGCAATTCCGAAAAGCACGCGGACAAGCCCGAATTTCGTGCCGACATGATCCTGACTTTGCGCAATTCGACCGACAAGTTGCAAGGCCTGCTCGCCCGGCTGGGCCGTTATGGCAGCAGCGGCATGGGAGAGCGCGAGGAATTCGATCTGGCCACGCTGCTGGAAAAGGTCAGCGGGCAATATGCGGGCCGCCACCAGGTATCGGTGGTGCGCAACGACGAATGCCGGGTGCGCGCCCATGCCGAGGCGCTGGAACAGGCGCTGGTTCATCTGGTGCAGAACGCGGTGGAGGCCAGCGGGAGCGATTCGCCGGTTCTGCTGGAACTGCACAAGGAGCCGGGCGATGCGGTGATCGAGATCGTCGATTCGGGCAGCGGCATGTCGCCCGAATTCATCCGCACCACGCTGTTCAAACCGTTCCATTCGTCCAAGACGGGCGGGTTCGGCATCGGCGCCTATGAAGCGCGCGAACTGGTGCGGGCGATGGGCGGGCGGCTCGATGTCGAATCGCGCGAAGGGCTGGGCACGCGCTTTGTCCTGCACCTGCCGCTGAGCGAACAAAGCGATTTCTACCGCAGCATGCGGCAATATTCCGATAATTCGAAAGAGGTTGCGTGATGGCCGAGAGCAAACCCCAACCGCTGCCCAAACTGCTCATCGTCGAGGATGACGCGGGCCTGCAGGCGCAGCTCAAATGGGCCTATGAGGATTTCGACGTGACCATCGTGGGTGACCGGCAGGGCGCGATCGCCGCTCTGCGCGCGGAGGAACCCGCCGTGGTCACGCTCGATCTGGGACTGCCGCCCGATCCAGACGGCACCAGCGAAGGCTTTGCCGTGCTCGATGAGATCATGGCATTGAAGCCCGATACCAAGGTGGTCGTCGCATCCGGCCACGGCGCGCGCGAAAGCGCGCTGACCGCGATCGAACGCGGGGCCTATGATTTCTACCAGAAGCCGGTGGATATCGAACAATTGGGCCTGATCGTGCGGCGCGCGTTCAACCTCCACCGGATCGAGGAGGAAAACCGCGCGCTGGCGGCAAGGGCGGGTGATGGCAACCGGGTGCTGGGAGGGCTGATCACCTCTGCCCCCGAAATGGTGAAAGTGGCCCGCACCATCGAACGCGTGGCCGATACCGGCGTTTCGGTCATGCTGCTGGGGGCAAGCGGAACGGGCAAGGAACTGCTGGCGAGGGGGCTGCACGATGCGAGCACCCGCAGGAAAGGCAATTTCATCGCCATCAATTGCGCTGCCATCCCGGAAAACCTGCTCGAAAGCGAATTGTTCGGGCATGAAAAGGGCGCGTTCACCGGAGCGGTAAAAACCACCGAGGGCAAGATCGAAATGGCTGCGGGCGGCACGCTGTTCCTCGATGAAGTGGGCGATATTCCGCTGCCGTTGCAGGTGAAGCTGCTGCGCTTCCTGCAGGAACGCACGATCGAACGGATCGGCGGTCGCAAATCGATCGCGGTCGATACCCGCATCGTCTGTGCCACGCACCAGAACCTGGAAGCGATGATTATCGACGGGCGGTTCCGTGAAGACCTTTTCTATCGGCTGGCCGAAGTGGTGGTGAAAATCCCTTCGCTGGCCGAACGGCCCGGCGATGGGGTGCTGCTGGCCAAGACCTTCCTCAAACGCTTTGCCAACGAAATGAACCCACAGGTCACCGGCTTTGCCCCCGATGCGCTGGCGGCGATCGATGCCTGGGGCTGGCCCGGCAATGTGCGCGAGCTGGAAAACCGGGTGAAGCGCGCGGTGATCATGGCCGATGGCAGGCTGGTGGGCGCGGGCGATCTCGATCTTGCCGATGGAGAGGAAGAGGACGCCGCCGTGCTCAACCTCAAGAGCGCGCGCGAAAAATCCGATCGCAAGGTGATCCGCCACGCGCT
Source organism: Alteraurantiacibacter sp. (assembly GCA_041740775.1). GTDB lineage: Bacteria > Pseudomonadota > Alphaproteobacteria > Sphingomonadales > Sphingomonadaceae > Alteraurantiacibacter. The sequence continues at coordinate 5,247 of JBGSLI010000158.1, forward strand.
GGCGCGCAGCGAGGGCAATATTTCCAGCACCGCCAAATTGCTCGGCATCAGCCGCCCGACGCTTTACGATCTGCTCAAGCAATACGACTTGCACAACTGAGACGCGCCCGGCAGATGGCGCGGCCATGCCCGGCCGCGTCCTGACCCTGTTCGATCCGCTGGTGCGGTTGCTGTTGCTGGCGATCCTGCTGGCCAGCGTGGTGCCGGTAACGGGCGAGGGCAGGGCGGCGGCGCGGCTGGTTTCCGATACGGCAATCTTCGCGCTGTTCCTGCTCAACGGCTTGCGCCTGCCGCGGGCAGAGGTGCTGCGCGGTATCGGCAATTGGCGCTTTCTGCTGCCGCTGGGCCTGTGGGTGTTTGCGGCGATGGGGCTGGCCGGGTGGCTGATTGCCGATCTTGCCGCGGCCACCGCGCTGCCCGCCAGCGTGGCGCTGGGCTTCGTCTTTCTGGGCGTGCTGCCCTCCACCGTGCAATCGGCAACCGCCTATAGCTCGATAGCCGGGGGCAATGTCGCCAATTCGGTGGTGGCGGCGGCACTGCTCAATATTCTGGGCGTGTTCATCACCGCGCCGGCCATCGCGCTTCTGGCCAGCAGTGGGCTGGCAGACGGCGCGACGGGCATCGATCTTGGCGGGCTGGAGCGGATCGGGCTGATCCTGCTGCTGCCGTTTGCCATTGGGCAG
>JBGSLI010000159.1:0-2259 GCA_041740775.1 Alteraurantiacibacter sp.
GGAAATGCCCTCGCTCCGCGCGCCCGGCGTGACGCGCACCGCCAGCCGCCCCTCGGCGTCGGCCAGTGCCAGCAACGCCTCTGCTGGAGGAAGATCAGGTTTCGGCCTGGCCACGGATCTGCGCGAGGTGCATCTTCGCCAGACGGCAATAACGTTCGGTCTGGAATTTGATCTTTTCGATCTGCGCTGCATCCTGCGTGCGCAGATACTTCGCCGGGCGGCCGATCCATATCTCGCCCGCGCCGATCACCTTGCCGGGGCTGAGCAGCGCGCCCGCACCCAGCATTCCGCCCGCCGCGATTCGCGAACCGTCCATCGCCACCGCGCCCATGCCGACAAATGCCCGATCTTCCAGCCGCGCACCGTGGACCACTGCCATGTGGCCGATCACGCAATCTGCACCGATGATGGTGGGCTCGCCATCAGTATCGGCGCGCGGGCCTTCGACATGGAACACGCTGCCGTCCTGCACATTGCTGCGCGCACCCACCTCGATCCGGTGAATATCGCCGCGCAGCACGCAATTGTACCAGACACTCGCCTCCGGCCCGATTGCGACATCGCCGATGATCCGCGCCCCCGGCGCGACAAAGGCGCTGTCGTCGATCTGCGGATATTTGCCTGCAAACTCCATGATCGTGGCACCGGGAAAGCGCGGGTCGATCACAGGAAGTTCTCCCAGTTGAGATAGGGCAGGATAGAGGCGTAATCATCGGTCCAGACCGGGCCCTGCGGCGCTTCGAGCGCGTTCCAGCAGCCGCCCGCCCCCTCCTCCAGTGCTTCCAGCCGCTGCGGATCGCGCGCCATTGCCACCCAGCTCGAAGCGAACAGGTCCCCACTCGCCGCTCCGCTGTCGCTGCAACGCCGCGCCGCCAGCCCGCGGGCCTGCGCCAACCGCGCAATCACCGGCCTGAGATCGATGTAATTATTGGAAATATGCATCACCAGCAGGCCATCCTCGGCCAATGCATCGAGATAGATCCCCACCGCTTCATTGGTGAGCAGGTGGAGCGGGATGGCATCCGAACTGAAGGCATCGATCACCAGAATATCGAAATTCGCGCCCTCCAGCGCTTCCAGTTCCAGCCGCGCATCGCCGATCACCACCGGCGCATCGGGAGCGCAGGAGGAAAGATAGGTGAAATCGCCGCGCGTCGAATATTGCAGCACTTCGGGATCGATCTCGAAGAAGGTCCAGTCCTGCCCCGGCTGGCGATAGCAGGCGAGCGTGCCCACTCCCAGTCCCACCACGCCGATGCGCGCGGCGGGGCCGAACATGGCGGGTGCCTGCATCAACGTGCGGCCGACGCCCGATGTGCGGCCGTAATAGGATGTCGGCTCACGCGCGCTCTGCGCACCGCTTCGCTGCAGCCCGTGGATAGTGGTGCCGTGCGTCAGTTTGCGCACGCCATCCGAATACTCGCGCAGCGAATAGATCCCGAAATAGCTGCGTTCGCGGTGGCCGGCAAAACTGATCTGCAGATTGCCCAGCCCGCCCAGCGCCAGCAGAAGCACAAAGCTCGCCAGAACGAAGGACCACCTCCGCACGGTCAGGATCAGCGCCAGCAGGAGTACGCCCGCCAACCCGGCCCACAGCGCCGGCGATAGTTGGGCCGGTGCCAGGCTGGCCACGTAAAGCCTCAGCGCCAGCGCGAATACCAGCACCGCGATCACCGCCAGCATCAGGCGCATGGCGCGCGTCTCGGCAAACCGGCCACCGATCAGCCGCTTCCACGAAGCCAGCGGCAGCAGCGCGGCCGCGCCCAGGATCAGCAGCGGATGCTCCCACGTCCAGTCGAACAGCATCGGCGCGATCAGCGCGGTGAACAGCCCGCCGAGCGCCCCGCCAGCGGACATGACGAGATAAAAGCGGGTGAGTTCGGACGCGGGAGGGCGGCTTTCATAAAGGCGCGCGTGCAGCGCCACCGCCACCACGAACAGCAGCATCACGCTCGCCGCAGCGGCCAGCAGAGCGGCACGGCCCGCAGCAAACATCGCCAGGCTGCCGCCTGCCAGCAGCACCAGCGGGGCAAGGAAGATGAACAAAGCTGCCAGCCCGCGATTGGCGGCAAATCCGATCGAAAAGCTGAGCAGATAGAGGCCGAGCGGGATCACCCACAACAGCGGCATCGCCATGATATCGGTGGTAAGGAAAGTGGTGGTGGACAGCATCAGGCCTGAAGGCACTGCCGACAGCGCCAGCCACAGCGCCACGGTTTTCCAGCCGCTGCGATGCGCAGGACCAGCAGGGGCCTGCGC
>JBGSLI010000160.1:0-2399 GCA_041740775.1 Alteraurantiacibacter sp.
CGGCCAATCGGCACACTGGCCACTTGCGCCGCATTGGTGATGGCGTCCTGCGCCGCCTGCGCGCCGCTTTCGCCGCTAGCCAGTTGCGCCACACTGAGGGTCCAGTAACGCTGGGCTTCGAGCAGCACCGATTGCAGCGCGCCATCATCTCCCAGCGAGGATTGCAATTCGCCCGCCCCGCCCCCGCTCGCCCCGGTTCCGCCAAAGGCCAGCGTTTCCTGGTTCAGACGGCTGAGCAGCGCGGGATCAAGCAATTGCGCATTGGTCGGCGTGCTGCGCGAAAGCGCGGCGATAGCGCGGTTCCACTGGCGCTGATTGATAAGGTGCAAACCGCGATAGACCAGCAATTGCTGCACCTGCTGCGAATCGACATCGGCCCCCTGCCCGTCGAGCAGCGCCTCGGCTGCGGCAAAATGCTGTTCCGCCGCCTCGAACTGGCTGACGTTGGAATCGGCCAGCCCCGCCGCCATTCGCAGATCGACCAGCGAGCCGATATCCGCCGCGGCAAATTCGCGCAGCGCATCGTTGAGAATGCGCGAGGCATCGAGCTGGCGGCCGGTCTGCAATGCCCGCACGCCTTCGGTAAAAGCGGATTCGAAGGTGACCCCGCCAATCGCCGCCGCCGCGACGATATCGGGCCCGGCGGGGATCGCATCAATCGCGATCGATCGGCCCACATCGGCCTGTGTGGCCGGCACCGCGCGCCCCGCCGCGATCACCCGCAACGCCGCTTCCAGATTGGGCAGCGCCGCCGGAATCGCCGCGCCGTGCCATGTCTTTCCGCCCCGCTCGAAACGGACATCGATCGCCGAACGGCCCAGCTGGCTATCGGCACAGCGCCGCACTTCCACCGGGCCGATACCGGAAATGGCCATTTCCACCGCTTCACCGCAATTGCCTACATCGGGAACAGCGCTACCGCTGACATAGCCCTGAAGCGCGGCGGCATCGATCCCCCGGCAGGTGATGCCGAAAGGCTGATCGCCCGATACCAGTACCGACCCCCCGCCCGAAGTCCATTGCATGGCCGCCGAACAGGTATCGCCTTCGGAATTCTCGCCGACGGCGAAAGTTTCGGGCACATTGGCGCTTGCGCTGCCCGGCATGGCTGCCATCATCGCTGCGCTGCAAGCAGCGCCCAGCAGGGCATATCTTGCGGCTGAACGGTTCATTCTACGCCCTCCGTTGGCTCGCAGGCCAGATCGCCTTCCGCGCATTCTATCATGTCGATGCCGACGGGAACCTGCGCGATATCCAGGATCAGGCCCTCGTTCCCGCGGCCCACCAGCGGATTGAGAAATTCGCTTGGGTCGTCGGTGGATATCAGAGCCTGCGCCTGGCGTTCGTCGATGGTGCTGATTTCGGGCGGCGGCAGATCCACGATCAGGCAGCCGCGATCGGGCGATCCGATCACGCAGCCGTTCACCCGCGATCGCGCCTGCGTCACCCGCAGTTCGCGCGGCGACAGCGAGCCGATGTTGAGCACCGAATTGGGCAGCACGCCAGCGGTGCGGCCGGTGAAGCCATTGATCTCGCCGAAGATGGCAAAGCTGTCGAGCTTGTCGTCACCCTGGCTGAACAGTTCGAGCGCCACGCTGTCGATCGAATTGGCCGCATCGGCATTCAATATCGCGCCCCCGCCGACAGAAAAGGCGGTGTTCTGGAACAGCGCGAAATCGGCATAGGCGACGCGCAGCGAATCCGCGCGCAGGAACACCCGCTGGCTGTTATCGCCGATATAGAGTTGCGAACCGGCATTGGTGAGCAGATCGGCCGCCGCATCGAGGCTGAGGCCCGCAGTCGAACTGACGAAATCGGGCAGGCCGAAGACGATCCGCACCGCACGCAGATCGACTATTCCGCTGGAGAAATCGATGCTGGCGGTATCGGTCGTGGCAAGGATGGTGGCGGTCAGCGTGGCCGGATCGACCAGCCCGTTCGCGCCGATTACCCCCTGCCCGATCTGGAGCACGCCGGTGCCGGTGCCCGTGATCGTTCCTGCCAGGGTGATATCGGCGGCGGAGAGCAATTGCAGCGATTGCCCCGGAACGGTGAAACTGCCCAGCGCCAGCGGCGCATCGCCCGAATCCACCACCACATTGTCCGCCGCCAGGAAGCCGAGTTCGGCCTCGCTGATCTCGAACCCGCCAACGCTGCCCGCGCCGCTTCCCACGCTGGTGGTGGCCGAACCACCCGCCAGATTGCGCACAGTGATCGTCCCGTCCGCCGCCGCGACATTGATCGCTCCGGCCAGCGCGAAATCGTCGGGCGCTTCCAGTAGCACGCTGCCGTTGGTCGCATCGGCCGGGCCATCGGTGATCGCGGTGGCGGCGGCGCTGGTATCCCCCGCCTGCGCCAGATCGAGAACGAAAGTGGCGTTGTCGGCCCCGCCGCCGGTG
>JBGSLI010000161.1:0-24643 GCA_041740775.1 Alteraurantiacibacter sp.
GCCGAACCGGCGCTGTTGGCGCGGGCGGACGCTGCTTCGGCGCCGATGCGGTTGATCTGGAGCAGGTCTTCCTGCCCTCCGGCACCCACCAGCATATTTGAATCGCGGCGGAATTCGGCCAGCTCGATCGAGGCCAACCGCGCCGTTTCAGCCCGTTGTTCCTGCTCCGTCAGCAGCGATTGCAGAAGCTCTTCGCGGCGCTGGTTGCTGGTCGCTGTGCGCACCTGGCTTACCGATTCGGGGTATTGATTGGCGATCAGCGCGGCCAATTCGGGTGATTGCGAAGTTACCGCCAGCTGGATCAGATCGGAACCGGGCTCATTGGTTACGTCCACCATTGTCAGCAAATGTGTGGTTGCCATCTGGCGCAGTGCTGTCTCGTCGCCCTTGGGATTGCCCAGTTCTTTCAGGAAAGCGGGATTTTCCAGCAGATCAAGGTCCTGCAGCACCGCTTCGGCCGATGAACGCGAGCGATGCAGGCGAACCGCATTGGCCACGCGCTGCGCATTCTGCGAATTCACATCGGCCTGGTTCATCCCGACTTCGTCGATCAGCTGGACCTGGATCTGCGATATCGAACTGTATGCGTTGGGAGAAAGCAGCTGATGGCCGAGAACAGCAAGGGTAAGGCAGGCGACTACCGACACTACCAGCAGCTTGTGCCGCTCGATCAGCCGGACGAGATCGCGCAACGAGAGGTTGTCGGTCGGCTGCGGCGGAAGAGCATAATCGCGCGGCCCACCCAGCGCAGCCTGAGGGCCGAGTTCCAGGATCGAGGTCTGAGGTAGGTTCGCCATGGTCCACCGTGATGATAGTCGCTTTCCGCAAGGGTGCGGTAATGCAGGCCCGGATCATGCTTGGCTCCGGCACGAAAGACCATTGGGCATAAGGGTGCCCGGTTTTGCTCCGCGACTATTCCGAAGTGGTAGGCCGCATTCGTTCAGCCCCGACCAGCGGCTGGCTGCGCCAGCAGTTCCCGATAAAGGTCGAGATGCGCCTTGGCGCAGGCCTGGATCGAATATTTCCGGCTGCTTTCAAGCGCCCCTTTCGACAGATTTCGATACAGTTGCGCATCCTTCATAACGGTTGTCAGCGCATCGGCGATCGACGGAGCATCGGCACCTTTTGCAAGCAGGCCGTCCTCTCCATGGCGCACCATGCCCACGTTTCCGGGCACCGGGGTGGCCACCACCGGCAGCGCCATCGACATCGCCTCGATCATCGAAATCGCCATGCCTTCGTAGAGCGAGGTATTGAGCAGCAGGTCGCTTTGTTCCAGCAAGTTGCGCACATCCTGTCGTTCGCCCAGGAAATGCACGCAACCGGTCAGCCCTAGCCGATCTACCTGCGATCGCAGTTCCTCAAGGCCATCTCCTCCTCCGGCGATGGAAAAGACGGGCATTTCCGCCTGGTTCAGCCGTTGGCGCATGATCTGCGCCACGTCGATCAGCAGGGGATAGTTCTTCTGCGGCGAAACCGCCCCCACGCTGAGTATCCGCACGGGATCGCGAACACATTCGCGCGGGCTTTCGGCGCGGAAATTTCCACCCGCCGCGTTTGCAATCGGGCGAACCGGCCGGCGCGAATGTGCGCGATAGATCGCCTCGGTTTCGGGACTGATCGCAACATAGGCGGAGATTGCCGTATCGAAGATGCGGAACATCGCGGGCGGAAAGGTCAGCCGGCTGTTGTGGTGGGTCAGGATCGCGGGTTCGGGAAGGCGTGCCAGCGCCGCCATGCTGGCCGCTCTGGCGGTGTGGAAGTGCCACAGATGCGGCCGCAGTTCGCGGCGGCAACGGGCCAGTGCGATTGCGCCTTTGAGCACGCCTCTGCGCGCGTTGAGGCCCAGCGATCGAAAGCGGCTTCCCTCGGCGATGATGCGCTCGCGCATCGCCGCCTCTGTGCTGCCTGAATTACCCAGCGTTTCGGCGTCGCACAACGCCACGATGACGTGATCGGCCCCGGCCTCGCCAAAAGCCGCGCCCAGATTGAGAATCAGGCTTTCCGCTCCCCCGGTGGTCAGCGAGGTGAGGACCGAACAGACCCTCAGCCTGTCCGGCTTTTCGCCATCATCGGTGGCCTGTGCCGTTTGGGAAAGAGGTGCATTCATCCCTCGCCGCCGCTTTCCTGCTCGTCTCGCGCCAGCCGTTTCCGGCCCTGCCGCCAGCAGGCGATATCGAGAAGAACAGCGGTCACGGCCCCGAACACGATATGCGCGATATTCGCGCCCAACGCGCCCATCGCGGGCATGATGGTCAAGGCGGTTGCAAAGAAGCAGGCGGTCGACAAGACCGCCACCAGCAGGACATAGCGGGGATGGTTCATCGCCAGCAGCGCAGACCGCGACGGTGCCGAGTGCATGATGAAGGCCACGGCAATGATCTGCGCGATCAACAGCGGATAGATGCCTGCATATTCGTTTCCGAATGCCAGCAGGATCAGTGGCTTGCCGACGACCAGAATGAAGAAGAAGGCCCCCAGAGCAAGCCCGAACAGCAGCGCTTGCAGGGCCAGCACGGTCTGGCGGAACACGCTTGTGTTGCCTGCCGACCACATCCGCGACAGGTCGGGATAGACAACCGTCTGAATCAGGTCCCCGATCTGTTGCGCCAGCTTGGCCATCCGCTTGGCAAGATTATACAGACCCGCCATCGCCGGCCCGGCAAAGGCACCTACCAGCAGCGTATCCATCTCATGGGTGAAAGTGCGCAACATGCTGGAAAGATTGGTGGAGACCGCAAATTTCAGGAAATCGGGAAAATCCCGGCGCAGGCCGCGGGGGCTGGCGCGCAACGGACTGGGGATTCCGGTGTCGCGCAATACCTTCAGCCCGTAGATCAGGAACAGCAGCGAATCGAGCATTTGCGCGGCGGTCCAGACCAATACGAACACCACCAGGCTCGCATCGTTCAGATAGCAGACCCCGGCCAGCACCAGCCGCAGCGAATTGGCGAAAAGCTGGAAATAGGCCAGCGCCCCGAACTTGCCGGAAAGCCGCAACGCCGCGCTGGGCATGCCGCGGATATTCACCGCAATGGCGCAGGCGTAGATCAGGATCAGCCAGGCATTTTGCGCATCCAGCCCCACCAGCCCGGCAGCCAGCAGGCCAAAGCTTGCCGCCAGAACAGCCGCCCCCAAGGCACTGCCGATGTCCAGCATCAGACCGAACAGATAAAGCCTTGCGATCGTGGCCGGATTGCCACGCTGTTCTTCCTCGGCGACAAAGCGGACCAGCGGCTGCCAGGATTCGAACCGGAGCAGGCGTTCGCTCACCCGGCCGATCGCCAGCACCAGCACCATCACCCCATATAGCTGCGGTTCGAGCGTGCGGGCCGCGAGCAGCGTGGCCAGCAGCATGATCAGCGCATTGGCAAACCCGCCTGAAAACAGGTGGAGCACGCCGCGCCAGTTGATCCGGCGCAGGCTCCCGCCATGCAGCATCGCGTCGCGCAGGCGTGAAATTTGGGAGCGGCTTGCCATCGATCGCCTAACTTGCGGCGGCAATCCGGGGTTGCGGGCCGGACCGGGTCTGGGCCGCGAGCGCAACGCACAGGAAAATAGGTATCGTCCACATGCGGGTATACATGTGCGGGATTGCCATGGCGTAGATGACAAAAACGCCGAGCACCGCCAGCCCGACCCCGCCTTCGAGCCGGTATTGACGATAGGTGCCGACAAACCAGACGAACAATATCGCCAGCAGGGTGAAAAGCCCGAATATGGCAAGTAGCCCGCCCTCGTTCGTCACCAGCAGGAACAGATTATGCACCGGCATGCCGAGCGAGCTTGCCTTCCGGTATCCATCGAAGCCCAGCCCGATGAGCAGATTGCCGTCGAGGATCGCCCAGGCTTCCTCGATCAGCTGGGTGCGATCGACATATGTGCCCGCGATGCGCAGATCGCCGGTGGCAAGCGCGCCGAAGACCCTCTCGCTGAAGGCTTCGGGCATCGGGCCGCCGAGCAGGATATAGCCAGAAGCTGCCAGAACCAGCGGTGCCCCGATCCTCAGCGTGCCGCGCGGCCCCGACGCAAGGATGATCACGATGAGCGCGATGGTGGTTGCGCTGAAGCCGGTGAAGCTGGCGCTCATCAGCAAGCCCCAGGCGATGGCAATCGCGCAAGGGACCGCAAACCATACCGTTACCGACCGGCTGAGATGGAGATAGGCCAGCATCGCCATGCCGAAGGCGCAGGCCGCGCCATTGAGATTGGCTTCCCCGCTCATCGCCCCGACCCGGCCATTGGGGGTGATGAAACCGTTATCGACGGTCAGATAGGTGTCCTGATAATCGAAGAACTGCGCGGAAATGATGCCGATCACCTGCGACAGCGCCACGCCGAGGACGAAGGCCTTCATGCATTGCAGCAGCAATTGCCGGTCGAGGCTGGCAAACACCATGGGCACGAAAATCAGCGCGAAGAAATATTGCGATGATCCGATGATCCATCGCGCAGGATCGCCGTTCACCAGCGTTCCCAGCAGCAGGCCGCCGGTCATGGCGGCAAAACCCCATAACCAAAGGCTGCTCAACTGTCCGAACGGGCGGGCGGTCAGCCTTCCCTTGGCAAGCAGGGCCAGTCCTGCCAGCATCAGCAAAAAGTCAGAAGCAGTGAGGTTGGTCCACCCCCAGCGAAATACCCGCCAGGTGGCCAGGAAGGCGGCACCAAGCAGAATGATCCGCAGCCACCGCTGCATCCGCCAGGCGGCCATATCGACATGCTGCGGCGCGATGCGGTAATCGCCTGCGTCCGCCCGGCCGGGACTGGCAGTGCCGAAGCTGCTGAATGCGCGGTCCATGATGGCATATTGTGCCGCGCTCCGGCTGCAGAAGCAAAAGCAAGTCCGGCCAGCGGGCGGCGCATTATGGGTAGGGCGGCAAGGCGCTGCCGCCGATCCGCTCATACGAATGATATCTTGTGCCCGCTCCGGTCCCGGCCGATAATTGCCCGCGTCGATCGCTTGATTGCGGAGTTCGGGCGGACTTCAACGTGCCGACGCACCTTTGACGGCAGGGGGCCGATCCTTGAAGTATCACCGCCACCTCGCCTTTGGTTCCTGCGCAGTTCTGGCGGCCTGTTCCTTTTCCGCCGACGCCGGTTCCGGGCAACAGAGCTCGCATCCGCCGCAAATCGCCGAAGCGGCGGCTTCGGGGGTCTTTCCCGGCGCGATCGGCTATGGGGCCAGCGCCCGCGGCGGACATGGCGGCAGGATCGTTCCGGTAACGACGCTGGCCGATCATGGGCCAGGATCGCTGAGGGAATGTATCGAAGCGCAAGGCCCGCGTGTCTGCGTGTTCAGGGTGGGCGGGGTGATCCGCTTCGAAACCCCGCCGCCGCATATCCGCAATCCTTTTCTCACCATCGCCGGGCAGACCGCGCCGGGCGAGGGCATTACGCTGGCCCATGCTGGCGGGCCGCAGGGGCGCACCCCGCTGGTGGTGAAGCAGACGCATGATGTCATCATCCGGCACCTGCGGGTGCGCCCGGATATTGCGGGGGAAGAGCAAGGCTCCGAAGACGGCGTAACGATCGAGGATAGCCGGCGCGTGATCATCGACCATGTCAGCGCCAGCTGGGCGCGTGATGAGCTGGTGAACGGATACGCCGACAACGACGAGATCACCATCAGCCATTCGATATTTGCCGCGGGCATCCCGCCGCATGACAAATGCGCGCTGCTCGCCAGCGATCCGCAAGGGCCGCAATCGGTCAGCTTCATCGGCAATATCTGCGCCCACAACGGCGATCGCAATCCGGACATCAATTTTCCGCCCGGCTCGTGCGTCGAAGTGATCAACAATCTGTTCTACAACGCCCAGTCCGAATTCGCCGAGATCTGGGAAAGCGAAGGCGGATCGCCGGTTGCGCTGGTGGGCAATCTGTTCCTTGCCGGGCCGGACACCAACCGTTCGGCAACCGGCATCGTGCGCGCCGGGATCGCCGCCACCGGCAACGGGCAGGCCTATGTCTGGGACAATCTTTTCGAAGGTGAATTCCGCCATATCTCTCCGGCGGTGGAGGAAATTCTGGTCGATACCCCGCCCTGCGCTCTTACCGTCACGCCCGAACCGGCGATTGGCCTGCTGGCCGGGCTGCTGGAAAGTTCCGGCACCCGGCCGCGCGACGCATTCGATACCGCGCTGGTCGGCGAAATCGCGCAGCGGGGAGGGCGGATCGGGAAAGCGCCGGTGGCGCCGCCTTCCGCGCCCGTTTTGACAATTCCATATCCCGATGCCGATGCGGACGGGATGGACGATGAATGGGAGGCGCGCCGCCAGAACGACCCCGCCGTGTTCGACAGCTGGGCCGATGTCGACGGCAATGGCTATGCCGATTTCGAGGATTTCCTGACCTTCCGCGAACAGGCGGCCGTGCGCGCCGGTGCCGCCGACGCGGAGCCCGCCGATGGCGGATGAACGCATAACGCTGTGCTTTCCGCTGATCGGGCAGATCATCGGCGGCAGCCATGTTTCGTTGAAGGGGCTGCTCGATCGCCTGCCGCGCAGCAAATACCGCATCCTGATCGTCTGCGAGGAGGGCGGGAACATCGCGCGCCTCTTCGATGGGTTCGAACAGATTGCCGATCCCGCAGGCGGCGGGCGCGGTTTCGCAGTCGGCCGGAAGTTCGGGCTGCGCAAGGCGGGCGCGGTCTTGCGCAGCCTGCCCCGGCGGATAGAGCTGTTGCGCCAGCAGCAGGTGGATATCGTCCACACCAACGACGGGCAGAATCACGCCAACTGGGGGCTGGCGGCAAAGCTGGCCGGCAAGGCGCATGTCTGGCACCACCGCAGCGATCCCGAAGCACGCGGTATCCGCCTGATGGCGCCCCTGATCGCCGACAGGATCGTGGCGGTTTCCCGATTCTCGCTACCCGGCGCGCAATGGGGGGCATTGCGCCGCGCCCGCGTGATCCACAGCCCGTTCGATATTTCGGCAAGGATTGACCGTGATGCGGCGCGCCGCAAGCTGCTGGAAGAGCTGGGTTGCCCGGACGATACCGTCCTGTGCGGTTATTTCGGCCTGTTTATCCCGCGCAAGCGGCCGCTGGGCTTCATCGATGCGGTGGAGGAACTGGGCAGGCTTTCGCCAGCGCCGGTGATGGGGCTGCTGTTCGGCGAGGCGGCGGACGATGCGCTGCACACACGCCTTGCCGCGCGCATAGCGTCGCAGGAGAACGCCGGGCAGATCAGGATGATGGGCTTTCGCAGCCCCGGCATCGAGTGGATCTCGGCCTGCGATGTGCTGCTGGTTCCGGCCATCGGCGAACCCTTGGGCCGGACTTTGGTGGAAGCCATGCTGGCAGGAACGCCCGTGGTCGCTACCCGATCGGGCGGGAATGCCGAGGCTCTGGCCGCCGATTGCGGCGTTCTGGTGCCGCCCGAAGACCCGCTGGCGATGGCACGGGCAGCCGATGGCCTGCTGAGCGATCCGCCGCGCTGTGCGGTAATGACCACGGCGGCCCGGCAATTTGCAGTCGCGCATTTTTCCGCCGAGCGGCATGTCGCGCAAATTGAGGCGGTCTATCGCGAGATCATGCAGACCCGCCGAGCGCATTGAACGGGGCGGGGATCAGAACCGGAAGCGGACGCCAACTCCGGCAGAAAAGCGTTCGAATTCCTCCAGCGCGATGTCGCTGTCGCGGGTGGCATAGCGCACCGAAGCCACCAGCGATGCGTTTCTGCTCACCAGATATTCCAGCTCCGCCCCCGTGCGCCAGGTGCGCTCTTCCTGGCCCGATCCGAAGAAATCGGAACGCTGGTATCCGGCGGTAACCCGGCCGAGAAAATTGTGGCGCATCTCCTGTTCGAGCCGCAGGCCGATGCGCGTATCGGTCCGCGCCGAAGCGCCGCCGCGGAACGAGGCGACATCGCCCTTGAACAATTCCAGCGACACCGCGGTGCGCCGCCGGGGCCGGTAGGACACCGATCCGTCGAGCGAGAAGCCGGTGCGCGTATTCTGTAAAGCGGCATCGGGATCGAATTTGAACACGCCCGCCGCGATCCGCCCTTCAAACGCGCCGCCATCGGCAAACTGGATGCCCAGCTTGCCGCCATAGGTGGTCGAATCGCGATCCACGCCGGGGACGATTTCTTCCAGCCGGAATTCGCGCCGGTTGGCAAAACTGCTGGCGACGACATAGAAGGACCCGCCGGGGCGCAGGCCGAAACTCGCCTGGCCGAAATAGCTGGTGTAATCGCGATCGGCATCGATGGCGTCGAGCGCATCGACCTTCTGCGCATTCGCCTCCAGGCTGGCCAGATAACGCGCCGAGGTGCGGCGGTAGGCCAGCCCGCCGGTGAAGATATCGAAGCGGCGCGGCCCGAGCAAAAGTTGCGAACGCGCTTCGGGATCGCCGCGATCTTCCACGCTGCGATCCCACGATGCCTGCGATGACAATTGCTGCCCCTGTCCCAGTGCAAGCCCGGACTGGAGTTGCACGCGCGCGGCTTCGGAATTCTCGCTCGTCTCGCTGGCGTGACGGCGGATATCGAGCGAACCACGCAGCCGTACCGACAATTGGCCCCCGTCATGGCTTAACTCGGCATAGGGCGAAACGCGCACTACGGCGTCCGATGCACCCGCAACGGGTTGGGCAAAGACATTGTCGTCATATTCGATTCTTGCTTCGCCGCCCGCGATCAGGCGGAAGTTGCCGTATTCCTCTGCGCGGCTGGCATATTCGGGATCGTCAGCAAACACCCGTGGGGCGGTGGAGCCGATTTCCTGCGCGATTACGGCGCCCGGCAGCAGGGTTGCAGCCAGACCGCCGGTCAGCAGTGAAGCGAGCGGGTATCTCATCGCTAGAACCAGCGTTCGTGCACGCGGATATGATCGCCCGGCATCAGTACGGCATCCGCGCCCGCGCGGGCGCGGACTTCGCGGCCATCGACGCTGCGCACGATTTCCACTTCTCCTTCATGGGCGCGGTAGGTGTAGCCCCCTGCCGCCGATACCGCCGACAAAACGGTCATCCCCTGCCGATAGGGATGCTCGCCCGGATTGTTGACCTCGCCGATGACATAGAACGGACGCAGCGTGGCAGGCTGCACCGATACCACCGGATTGTTCAGCAGCCCGCGTCGCAGATAGCCATCGGCAATCGCGCGCTCGCTCGCCCTCAACGACAGGCCGGCCACCTGCACATCCTGCAACAGTGGCAGGGAAATCGAACCATTGCCGTCGATCACATAGGTGCCGCTGGCATCGCTGACATTCTGCACTGAAACCTGCAATTCGTCGCCGGGTTGGAGAAGATATTCGGCAGAAGCGGCCGATGCCAGCGGGGGCAGATTTGCCAGGCCAGCCGAACAGGCGGCCAGCAGCCCGCAACCCAACATCAGCATAAGCGCACGTGCGATCCCTGGCCGTTTGGGACTCATAGCGAATTCTCCCTTGCCGTTTGCCAATCCTGCGCACCCTTGCCGCCAGGCCGGACCAGCCGCTGCGGACCCAAGCGCAGCGCGCAGCATCCATCGAATCCAGCACAAAATCCATTGGTGCTTAGGATAGTACGCTGCCCCTTTCGGATAGGTCTTCGCCCCTTTCGCGCCGTTCCACCCGTTTCCATTTGCCCAGATCGAGACTCAGCAGCGCTTCGAGTTCCTCGATATCCTTGAGGTAGAAATCCCTCATCCTTTGTTCGAGTTCGGGTTCGAGCGGCGGATAATCGACCGGTTTTGCCAGCTTGCCGCGCAAGAATTCGAAGGCCGGATTACCGCGCAGGGGCCGTGCCGCCTGCTTCAACGGGGCAAGCGCATTGCGCAAGGGCAGCGGCAGCAGGCGTTCCTTGCTGTTGTTCTGCTTACGCTGCGCAAGTTCGGCATCGAAAAACGGCGCAACGCCGATGTGCTGCGAAACCCGTTCCACCACCTGCCGGCCGTTGCGGGACACATCTTCATGCAGGAAGATCAGCAGCGATTCGCGCTCGAAGCGATCGAACCAGCGGCGCAGGTGGCGGGCGTAAAGCCCATCATTGAGAAAGCGCGGATGCGGATTGTCCAGACCGGCCAGATATTCCCCCGGCAGGCCGCTTGCCTGGCCGCGCCGATGCAGCATTTTGTAATCCGAATAGGCGCGCGCCACCGGATCGCGCAATTGCGCCACCAGCCGCACGCCGGGCAGCAGACTGGCGATCCGCGCCGGAGCCAGCGGGTGGGCAAGATAATCGGCCGATTTCTCGCCTTTCAGTGCGCCCTGCGGCGCATCGGCAAAAAATCGGCGGTAATGTTCCACTCCGCGTTCAAAATCTCTGCTGAAGAAATGCGGTTCGGGATCGGGCAGGAAAACTGCCGGATTGGCCTGCAATTGCACCTGGATCCAGGTGGTTGCCGCCTTTACCGCACCGATCACGATGAAGCGCGGCAATCCCGGCGTTGACGAAGCGCGGGTCATGCGATCGCTTGCAGCAGGGCTTGTGCCATGCGTTCCATATCCTGCGCGCCGAGCGTGTGATCGACAGGGAGCATGATGCTGCGGTCGCCGATCCGGTGGGCGGTATCAAGATCGCCATCGCGGCGCGGGCGGGTTGCTGCCGCGCCCAGTTCGCGGCTCATATCGGGGCACGATCCGCTGCCGCAGGGGACCCCTTCGGCCTGCAGACGGGCGATGATCCGCGCGCGTTCCTGCGCGGGATTGGCGATGCCCGGTGCCAGCATGAGATAGTATTTGTACCAGGCGTGATCGATACCCGGTGGCGGGCGCGGCACTTCGATCAGCGGATGGCCCGCCAGCATCTGCGAAAGCAGCGCGGCATTGCGGCGGCGGGCGGCGAGCCATGCGGGCAGTTTGCGCAATTGGACTCTGCCGATCGCGGCCTGCATCTCGGTCATCCTGGCATTTGTTCCCACGCCATCGTGAACGTAACGGAACTGGCCTGGCCGCCCCTTGCCGTCGGTCAGTTTCAGCCGGTTCTTGCCGTGATCCTTGAGCGACCACGCGCGTTCGAACACGGCTTCTTCGCGGCACAGGAGGATGCCGCCTTCGCCGCCAGTCGACATGATCTTGTCGGTGCAGAAGGAGAATGAGGCGATGTCGCCGAACGATCCGACCCGGCGATCGGCAATCGAAGCGCCGTGCGCCTGCGCGCAATCTTCCACCAGTGCCAGACCGTGCTGATCGCAGATCGCGCCCAGTCGCGCCATGTCGCAGGGCCATCCGGCCAGATGCACGCAGATCACCGCGCGGGTGCGCGGGCCGATCAGCCGTTCTACGGAGGCCGGATCGATGTTCTGGCTGCTTGCCTCGATATCGGCGAATACCGGCGTTCCGCCCACCGCAAGCACGCAGCTTGCGGTGGCAAAGAAGCTGCGCGCGGGCACGATCACCTCGTCGCCGGGCCCGATCCCCAGCGCCCGCAGCCCGATTTCCAGCGTGAGAGTGCCGTTCGCCATGCAGAGGCCGCGGCCGACCCCGCAATATTGTGCGAATTCTGCTGCAAAGGCCCCGGTTTCGTCGCCGTGGACGAGCGCGTTGACCCGGCCCGAAGCCAGAACGCGGGTGACGGCTTCGATTTCGTCGGCTTCATGGGACGGCCATTTGCTTGTCACGGCGGGCTTCAGGATGAGATCTTGCTGCATGGCATCCCTGTGCTGGGGGTTTGCCGAAAGGCCCGGTTGCATCGGTTGACCCGCATCAGTTCGATAGCGGCGCGCCTGCCGCCTCCGGCGTTATATCGAACAGGAAGGAGAGCGGATCGAGCCTTTCGGTCTGCGCCGGATAGCGGGCGATCTGGTGGGCAATGCGCCTTACCGAATCGCAATCGCCCTGTTCGGCAAATTGCCGCAATTGTTCGGTTGCCAGAGTGATCAGCGGCAGGGACAGGGGGCGCGAGCGGGCCTCGAATATCCCCGGAATTTCGGATTCGAACTGCTCTTCGCAGATGTCGAACAGTTCTTCGTAGAGCTTTTCGCCGGGCCGCAAGCCAACAAATTCGATCGGCACATCCACATCGGGTTCGAGCCCGTAGAGCGTGATCATCCGCCGGGCGAGATCGACGATGCGGACCGGTTCACCCATATCGAGCACGAAAATCGATCCGCGACGGGTCTGCGTTTCGAGCGCGCTCGAACTGCTTTGCAGGATCAGCTGCACAGCCTCCCTCACGGTCATGAAATAGCGTTCGATATCGGGATGGGTGACGGTGAGCGGCCTGCCTTCTTTCAACTGCCGTTCGAACAGCGGGACGATCGAGCCGCTCGATCCCAGCACATTGCCGAAACGCACGGTCATGAATCGCGGAGCGCCCGGATCGTCCACCCCGCAGATATCGAGCGCCTGGCAGTAAAGTTCGCCCACGCGCTTGGTCGCCCCCATCACCCCGATCGGGTTGACCGCCTTGTCGGTGGAAACCTGCACCATGGCGCGGGCGGAATATTCGCACACCGCATCGGCAATGTTGCGCGTGCCGATGACGTTGGTGAGCGCGCCCGCGCAAGGATTGCATTCGACAATCGGCACATGTTTCAGCGCGGCGGCGTGAAAGACGATGGCCGGCCGGTGCCGGGCAAACAATCGGTTGATCCCGGGCTTGTCGCAGATATCGTGGAATTCGCACGCGATCTCCAGGCCCGGAAAGTTCTCCTTCAGCCGGGTCTCGATCAGGTAAAGATTGAATTCGCTGTGATCGAGCAGCACCAGCCGGGCAGGCTTGAGACCGGCGATCTGCCAGGACAGTTCGGACCCGATCGTGCCGCCCGCCCCGGTCACCAGAATGACCCGACCGGCGATCTGCCGCATCACCGATTTGTTGTCGAGATCGCATTCGGTCCGTTCCAGCAGCGCTTCTATCGGCAGCTTGCCCGATGGCGCTCCCGACGAATGCTGCAACAATTGCGCCAGCGGATCGCGCATGTGGCACACTTCAAGGCCAAGCTCGCGGCAATGGTGGATGATCTGCGATACGTCGCGATTGCTCAGATGGGTTCCATCATCGCAGACGATCACATGCTGCGGCGCCAATTCCCGATCCCTAAGATATTCAACCGCGCGAAGAATATCGTGCTGGCTGCCCAGCACCGGAACTTCGTCCACCCTCACCAGCGAGCTTTCGCGCTGCGGGAGCAGGACGCCGACGATCCTGACGGTGGAATTCTCCTCTGCATTGGCCAGCTCGATCGATATCCGCGCCCATTGGTGCGATCCGATCAGTATCGCATTGCGGACGGGGCCGGTGGCCGAACGGGCGGTGCTGCGGCTGCGACGCCGGTCGCGCCGCTGACAATAGGCGCGCCGTGCCATCCGCGTTCCCAGCATGCAGATCGTCGCCAGGGCCCAGTGGATGATGATCACCGGAATCAGCGACGTTCCCATCGTCCGGACGGCGGGAAACGCGATGGCAACGGCCCAGGCAACCGCCAGCCCGGCGATGATGACGGTGCAAAGATAGATCGAGTGGGAGAAATTCACGAACCGCCAACTGCGCGAATAGAGCCCCGAAACGAGGAAACACGTAGAAGCAATCGCGGCGAAAGCGGCGAGGAAGGCCAGCGACTGCCAGAGATTTCCGAGCAACGGGCGCTGGTCCAGATAGAAGGTGAGGCCCAGCGTCAGGAAGATTGTTGCGGCATCTATCGCCTGAACCGCAGCGAAGCGGATGATCTGCCGCAAGGTAAAGGTCCGCTCAAGCGCGCCGAAGCGGTTTCCCGCCCGCGCCGCCTGGTCGCCATCGATGGCTGAATTGTCGGCATCCATTCCGGGATCGCTTCCAAAACTGTGGTCAGGCTTGTTCATTGTTCTAAGTCCGGAACCTCGAAACAGCGATGATGCCCGCCCTTGCCGGAGAATCCGCTGGCATGGTTTCGGGTCGGCACCGGAATATTGCGTTCCCCGCCCCGGCGCACGTGAGCAATCAGGCATTAGCCGGATTAGTAAGGTGCAAGCGCCAAGGCCGGCAAACCACGTCATGCGGTTGACAGGTCCTGACCCTAAAGGATGATAGACCTCTGCCGTGGTTGCCGGGGGCGATGCCAAAGCCCATCCTTGACCCGGTCTTTGACGGCTGCAGGTGAAGGATAGGGGACGGGTAAATGCTTCAGTTTTTGCAGGCGTCGGCCCGGTAACCGGATATCAAGGTGAAAGTCCTCGTCCTTTCCAGCCTGGCTTATTCGCTCGTCAATTTTCGCGGCGATCTGTTGTGCGCGATGAAGGCAAACGGCCATCATGTTATCGCCTGCGCCCCCGATCACGATCCTGTCACGCTGCAGCGGCTGGAAGCCTTCGGCGTGCCATTCATCCTTACCCCGATGAACAGGACGGGCACTTCGCCGCTGGCGGATTTGCTTCTGTTGTGGCGGTATTGGCGCCTGATGCGCCGGGAAAGACCTGACCTTGTGCTGGCCTATACGCAGAAACCGATTGTCTATGGTGGGCTTGCCGCCCGGCTGGCGCGCGTGAATCGCTTCTATGCGCTAATGTCGGGTCTCGGCCACGTCTTCAGCCCGCATTCGGGATACCCTGTGCTGCTGCGCAAGCTGGTTTCGCGCCTCTATCGCGAGGCGCTGAGGCACGCGAAGGCAACCTTCGTGTTCAACGCCGACGACCGTTCGGACATGATTCGCCACGCCATCGTGGACGAAGGCCAGCGCGTGGTTCAGGTGCCGGGATCCGGGATATCGATCGAAAGGTTCGCGCAGGAACCGGTGCCGCGCGGCAGGCCCGCATTCCTGCTGATTGCCCGGCTGATGAAGAACAAGGGGATCATGGAGTTCCTCGAAGCCTCGCGCCTTGTCCGGGCGCAGGGCTGGGAATGCAGATTCACCATTCTGGGACGGTGCGAAAACGAAAATCCGGAAGGGCTGGACGAGCATGCCTGCGCGCGGCTGGCGCACGAATTCGATGTCGAATTCGTGCCCGGCACCGATGATGTCCGCCCCTATCTGCGCGCCTGTTCGGTATTCGTGCTCCCGTCCTACTACCGCGAAGGCCTGCCGCGCACGATCCTCGAAGCGCTGGCCACAGGGCGCGCGGTGATTACTACCGATATGCCCGGCTGCCGTGATCCGATTGTCGAAGGACACAATGGCTTTCTCGTTCCCCCGCGTGACGCTTCCGCGCTTGCAGATGCCATGATCCGCTTTGCAAAGGATCCCGCACTTGCAGAGGCGATGGGGCAGGCATCGCGCCAGCGCGCGCAATCGCATTATGACGTGAATCTGGTGAACCGGATGCTGCTGGGAGAAATGGGCCTTGCTCCGCGACCCAGTCCCGGCGATAGAATCGCCGCCCCTTCCGCCGTTGCCGCGCCGGATAGCGATGATGCGCCCGGTGCCCGGCAAAAGGAGGTGCAACCATCACCCTGAAATGCATTCTTGTAGGTGCGGTCGGCAGCACTGCACTGGCGTTGGAAACCATCGCGCAGGCGCCGCAATGGTCGGTCGAACTGGTGGTGACCCTGCCTCTGGATGCGGCTGGCCGCCATTCCGATTTCGTCGATCTTGAACCTTTGGCGCAGCGCGCGAATGCGGACATTCTGCGGACGAGCGACATCAATGATGCCGCCGCGCTGGCCACGATGGCCCGCTATGATGTCGATTACATTTTCGTGATCGGCTGGTCGCAATTGTGCGGCAAGGCGTTCATGGCGCTCAAGCCGGAAGCGATCATCGGCTATCATCCCGCACCATTGCCGCGATTGCGCGGCCGCGCGCCGCTGGCCTGGACCATCCTGTTGCAGGAACCGATTACCGCTGGCTCGTTGTTCTGGCTCGGCAGTGGGGCGGACAATGGCGACCTGCTCGATCAGGAGTTCTTCCACGTGGCACGCGATGAAACGGCGCAGTCGCTCTATGCCCGCCATCAACAGGCACTGGCAATCATGCTGAAGCGAGTGCTGGCCACGCTTGCCGCTGGCGAGCAACCGCGCACACCGCAGGACGAACGCTTTGCGACCTATGCGGCGAAGCGAACGCCTCAGGACGGGCTGATCGACTGGCGCCAAAGCGCAACGGCGATAGACCGGCTTGTCCGCGCCGTCGGCAAGCCTTACCCCGGCGCCTTCACCTGGGCGGGCGAGGAGAAATTCGTCATCTGGTCGGCCACTGTCATTGCGGCGGGCGATGCATTTCACGGGGGGATTGGGCAAATTGTCGCCCGAGACGGGCAGGCGCTTGTCGTCAAGACGGGAGACGGGCTGTTGCGGATCGACACGTGGGAATGCGGATCGGGCAAGATGCCGCGATTGCACGGCTGGCTTGGCGGAGAACCGCGATGAACAGCCTGAATCATTTTGGCAGGGTTCTGGCGATCGCCCCGCATCCGGACGATGAAATCCTGGGTTGTGGCGGAACGCTGGCGCGGCTGGTGGACGAAGGGCATGAGGTAACGATTGCCATCGTTACCAGGGGCCAGCCTGCGCAATTCGCCGACGAACAGGTGCAGCGTGTGGCCAGGGAAATGGCGCGCGCGCACCAGATTCTCGGAACGGTGGACACCAGAATGATCGGCCTGCCCGCTGCCGCGCTGGACACGCTTCCCGCAGCGCAGATCAACGCGGCATTGGCTGGCCTGGTCGACGATGTCGCGCCCGATACGCTGTTGCTGCCATTCGTGGGCGATATCCATCTTGACCATCAGCTGAGCTTTCTTGCCGCAATGGTCGGCGCGCGGCCAAGGAACGATCGTGCGCCCGGCCAGATCCTTTGTTACGAGACCTTGTCCGAAACCAATTGGTATGCCCCGCCGATCACGCCCGCCTTCGTGCCGCAACTGTTCGTGGACATTTCGGCCACCATCGGGCGCAAGCTGGAAGCCTTTGCCGCTTTCGAGAGCCAGGTGAGGGCTTTTCCCGAAGAACGGTCGGTCGAGGCATTGTCCGCCCTGGCCACGCTGCGCGGCGCGAGCGTTCATCTGCGGGCGGCCGAAGCCTTCATGGTGGTGCGCCAGATAGTTCGGCCGATCTGATCGCGGCGGACCGATTTGGCAAGTGCGTCAAGGCGATGATTTGGCAGCAAATGACGATAGCCGAGTCGCTGGCGAAGACATTCGAGGCACGGGCCTGAAATGCGACTCGGCGTTTGGAATGACGGTTCGGATTGCGAAACAAACTGGTATCGCAGCGATATCAATATTTCTCCCGTTAACTACAAAGTATTACTCACAGGCCGTGCGACGTTCCGAACTGTCCTGATGCGACACGTATTATCCAACAGGCTCGACTCCCGGTCGCTTTTGGGTTAATGATGCTGCAACGCAACAGGAAATCGCAAGGCCGGGTGGGAAGCTGGAATTTCGACCTATTGCTGCTGTGAAAGTGATTCGGGCTCGCATTTGAATCAACCTTTTCAATCCGGGGGGAAAGAATGCGACATTTGGTAGAAGTTCGGAACGGCCATACGTTCGGTATATCCTTGCTATGTGCAAATGCTTTGTGCCGCGAAGGATTGCGCAGGATCCTTGCCGAAGAAGGTATCGCCGTCGAGGCCTACGAACATCCCGAATCGCTGATCAGGGCGCGCAATCGCAATCACTCGACCGATATGGTGGTGATCGATTGTGACGATCTTGGCGATGCGCGGCGGGAAATCGCCGGACTGGTCAATGCGATCGGCGATGCACAGATTGTGCTGCTCGCCTCCAAGTTCGATCTCGAATTCATCGTCAGCGCCTTCAATTGCGGCGTGGATGGCTTTATCATGAAGGAAATCAGCTGCGGTTCTCTGCTGGGATCGCTCCAGCTGGTGGCGCTGGGCGAAAAGATCATGCCCAGTCGGCTGGTCGATCACCTGCCGCAGTTCATTGGCCATGATGCCGTTTCGCATCAGCCCAGATCCGACACGATCGAACTGCTTTCGGAACGCGAGCAGGAAGCCCTTCGCTGCCTGGTTTCGGGCTATGCCAACAAGGTCATCGCTCGCCGGATGGATATCAGCGAAGCGACGGTAAAGGTCCATGTGAAGGCAATCCTGCGCAAGCTGGCGGTGCAGAACCGGACGCAGGCAGCGATCTGGGCGGTGAACAACGGATTGGTGCCGGGCCATCATGAACCCTTCGGCGACGAAGGTGAAAGCGCCATTCCGCTCCGGCCCGACGCTGAACCCAATGTGGTTCGGCTGCAAGGCTGAGGTAATCCCTACGGGGCCTGTGCCCCTGTCGGAAATATCGGGAATCACGAACCGGGACGATGTCGGGGGGGGGCAAGGCGCAATGGCTCTGCCCACCCGACCTTGCCGGTGAGTAATGTGCATTCTGCCTCTGGCCGTGCACAACTGGTCTGAAATGAGCGGGCTAGCTATGGCATCCCGCAAGTGATCGATGGCAATAGCGCACGGTAATTCAGAAACCATTCCAGAAATCTCTGTTCAAGGGATCGTAACTTGCGCATTTCGAAAGTTTTTTCGATGCGATGATTGCGGTCGTTGACTGGATTTGTCCGTTATTACAAAAAGGCCCTTAACTCGATGAATTCGTTTCGCTATCGCTCCATACTTGGCCTTGCGATGCTTTCAGTAGTGACGGCCTGCGGCGGCGGCTCAAGCAACAGCAGTCCACCACCTGTGGCGGTCACCCCAACCCCCACGCCAACGCCAACCCCGACCCCAACGCCCATCCCAACCCCCTCCAGCCCACCCGGTGCTGCCGGGGCTTTTTCCGATCCGGACAATGGCGCCATCCCGGACCGGGCGTTGCATCCGATCGCCTTTCCTACCGCCATCGGTTTTGGCCGGGTGGCCAGTGTGCGATCCGCCAGTGCGGTGGTTTACAAGATCAATTCACTGGAAGATTCGGCCAATCCCTCGGACGGCAAGATCACCTATCGCGAATGCGCGCTGGCGCTGCAGGTGACAACGCCATACAGCATTCCCGCCGGGCGGCCGCGCTATTGCCTGTTCGATGTATCGGGGCCGATCATCCTGCAATCGGAGGCGCGGATCACCACCCCCCGGATCTATATCGCCGGGCAATCATCGCCCGGCGGCGTGGAGTTCCGGTTGGGGGCCAATTACAATCCGGTCGATTCGCTGATCGATACCAGGGGCGGGGGCGATCACATGATCCTGCGCCATGTGCGGGTGCGGACGGGAGAACATCCCACGCGGCTATCCGACAATGGCGATTCGATCCGCATCAACGCCACCAGCGCGCAGATCATCGATCACGTTTCGGCGATGTTCGGAACCGATGAAAGTCTGGAACTGTCATCCTGCGACAATTGCACCGTCCAATGGTCGATCATCGGTCCCAATATCTGCCGCAATGCCGGGCATACATCGGCGCTGCATTGCAAGACCTTCTTCATCAAGCCCGCCAGCAATGTCACCGTTGCCTACAATCTCAGCCAGCACGGCGAGCAGCGCGGGCTGAACCTTGCGCCGGGCACCAATCCCCCGCAGGCCGGCACCGCATCGCAGGCAGACGTGTTCAACAACGTGCTGTATCACTTCACCCAGGAAAACGGGCTGCTGTCCGATCAGTTCGCCAGCCCGTTCGTCAATTACATCGGCAATGTGAACTTCCGCGGCCCGCAATTCACGCCGCAGACAGACAATTATTTTCCCGCGCTCTACAATCTGGCATCGACTTCCCCGCGCGGTTTCAGCATCTACATGAAAGACAATGTGACGATGCGCAGGAGGATTGCGGGGCAGTTCGGTTCCACCGTGACCGATCCCTTCCGCAATGCTGCGGGTTTCTTCAGCGGGGTTACGCCGAGCACGATTTGCGGCGCCACCGCCAGCGGCGCGCGCGATTGTTCGGTCACCGGGCTCAACGTGATTCAGGAACAGGCGCCCGTTACTGCGCCGGGGGTAAGCGGCCAGCAATACCAGCCGTGGATGATCAGCACGCCGATGCAGGCGATGCGCAATGTGCTTGCCTTTGCCGGTGCAGACCGGTGCCGCGATGGTTCATGCCGCGACAATGTGGATGCGCTGTATGTCGATGATGTGCGCACCTGCGACATGCCGCCCTACCGGTTCGAAACCGCGTGGACTTCCACCGTGGCGCAAAGCGGGGGCTTTGCCCAGCTCACTTCCACCGGTGGCCCCAAGCCCGATTCCGATAATGACGGAATGCCCGATGAGTGGGAGGACAGGTTCCAGAACACCGATTCGCGCGTGTGGGATGCCAATGCGGATGCCGATGGCGATGGCTATCCCAATATCGAGGAATATCTGAACTTCCTGGCCCGCGACGATGAGCGATATCGGGATATATATACGGCGGGTACGGGGGCGCTGCCGCAGTACAATTGCGCGCGGGCGATGTTGTAGAACGTATTGCGCCGCAACCGTTTCGCAAGCGGCCACTTTTTCCCAAACTACCGCTTTGGAGATCAACGGGCCGGCGACTACAAAACGGACTAATCCACAATCGTGCGGGGCCTCAGCGCCTGCTTGACGTATTCTGCCCTGCGAGAAGCGGAGGACGATTGTGTATTATGGCAGGGGGCAGGCACGGGACATTGCGCTGGGGAAAGACGGCCCCGGACGCGCGGGCGGGCTGGCGCTTATGCGGGCATTCCTGGTCAGCCTGCGGCCGCACCAATGGACCAAGAACGCGCTCGTTTTCGTGCCCTGCATCATCATCAGGGATTTCTCGCTGGAAAACCTTGCCGCTGCCGGGATGGCCTTCGTCGCCTTCTGCCTTGCGGGGTCTTCAAGCTATCTGTTCAACGATCTACGCGATCTTTCCGCAGATCGACTGCATTCCACCAAGCGCCACCGGCCGATAGCGAGCGGCGGCATTAGCCCTGCCGCAGGTTATGTCGCATCGATCATCCTGTTTGCAGCGGCGATTGCAATCTCTGCGCAGCTGAATACCGGCTTCCAGCTCTGCCTTGCCGCATATGTCGCGGGCACGCTTACCTACAACCTGTGGGCAAAGCGCCTGATCGGGCTCGATGTCACCTTGCTGGCGTCTCTCTATACCATCCGCGTTGTTGCCGGTGACGAAGTTGTGGGGGCCGATCTTGTAGGCATGGATTCGTCCGAATGGCTGCTGGGCTTTTCCTGCCTGTTCTTCCTGTCGCTGGCGCTGGTGAAGCGCTGTTCCGAACTCATCCAGCAACCTGCCGATCATGCCAACAAAGCGGCCAATGGGCGGTCCTATCAGACACAGGATCTGCCCATCCTGTTCGCCCTTTCGGCCGCCTCCGCCATCGCCTCGATGGCAATTCTAACGCGCTATATCGGATCGAGCGATGTTTTGCAGAATTTTTCCGGACCGCGGATTTTGTGGCTGATATTGCCGGTTTTCGTTTACTGGCTGGTGCGGCTGCACCTGCTGGCAAACCGGGGGCAGGTGGATGAAGATCCGGTATTATTCGCCTTTACCGACAGATGCAGCCTGATTTGCGGTGGCGTGATCCTTGTTCTGATGGCAATTGCCTGGTGAGTGACGCGCGCCGCCTTGCTTGCCTGCTGGCAGGGGAATGCTGACCGGCGCGGCATTGCGGGGCGGCACCGCCCCCGGCACGCCCAAACCGATCGGTCATGCGCGTGCCCGGCTCGATTATCTCGATCAGTTTCGCGGATTCGCAATCCTGATGGTGGTTGCCGTCCATGCGGGAGATGCGGTGCTGCAAAAGGGGGTGGAGGCCGATCTGTCGGTGTTCGATCCGGTGAAGGAATTCATCGACATCGCATTCTACAATTCGACCTTCTATTTCGCCTTCATCTCCGGTTGCCTGTATGCCTACACCCTGCACCGCAAGCCGTTTCGCAACTTTCTGGTCAGCCGCGTGCTCCACGTCTGGTTGCCGTTTGCGCTGTTCAGCACGGCTCTCACGCTGGCGATGCTGGGATACGGTTTGCTGCGCGATCCGGCATCGGTAACGCTGGCAGACGCGGGCCGGGAAGTGCTGGTCAATGTATTGACCGGCGAGGCGTGGAACACGCTCTGGTATATTCCGGTGATCATGATCATCTACTTGGTCAGTCCGCTGCTGCTGGCGATCGTGCGCGACAAGCGGATGTGGTGGGTGGCCTTGGCGATTGTGATGCTGCCTTTCTTTTTCCCCCGCACCGGCACCGAACTGACCGTGTCGATGGTGCTCTATTTCCTCGGCGTCTACACCATCGGTGTGATCGTGGGTTCGGAT
Source organism: Alteraurantiacibacter sp. (assembly GCA_041740775.1). Classification (GTDB taxonomy): domain Bacteria; phylum Pseudomonadota; class Alphaproteobacteria; order Sphingomonadales; family Sphingomonadaceae; genus Alteraurantiacibacter. Next base: position 22,034 of record JBGSLI010000161.1, read on the forward strand.
ATCGAGACCATCCTGGGCAAATGCGCAGAATACCGGGTGGCGCTTGTCTGGGCTGTCATTGGCTTGAGCATCATCATTCTTGTTACCGATTATCGTTCGGGAAATCCACTCGCGCCCGAACGGATGCAATTGCGCGAAAGCCTGATCTTCCTGCTGCGACTGGCGATCAGCATGATCATGCTGCTGATTTTGCGCAAATGGGGCGCGCGCCTGACAGGACCTGGCGGCAGATGGCTGGCGCTGATGGCCGCCTATGCGTTCGGGATCTATTTCGTCCACGGTCCATTGCTGCGCCCCATCGCCAGATTTGCGGGCGGACTGGCGCTGGATCACGGTGGAGCGGTGCCCCAGCTTGCTCTGCTGCTTGCCATCGGGTGGACATTTGTGACCGGGATTTTACTCTCCGTCGTCACCGTATGGATGGTGAAGGGGATCGCCGGGCCGCATTCGAAACTTGTTATCGGTTCGTGAAGAATGGTGTCGTTAGATGATAGCGGGGAATGGCCTTCAACCGAGGTTCCCCTGATTGATTTTGAAGCGGTACGGCCGGTTTGCGAAAGGCGTTGCCGAATGCAGATCAGGGCTGGAAAAAGCCATCGGCGTCGTCGGAAGCTCCCCGTTTCCGGTAACAAGCGCCACAGGATTGTTGTGGGGATATGATGGAATAGGGCGACTGGACTGGTTCGATGATCGCGTTGAAAGGAAACATACTGCCGCTGCCGGTGGCCGATGACCGCGAACAGCCGCGGTGGAAGATCCATCAGCTTGCGCAGTTTCGTTCCGGATCGGACGAAGCAGAGGTTATCGTTACCGATCTTTCGCAATCGGGTGTTCGGATCGAGTGTTCCTATGACCTTGCGCCATCGGACAGGATCCTGATGGAGCTGCCCATTATCGGTCCGATACAGGCCGTGGTGATCTGGCGCGATGGCCGGTCCTGCGGCTGCCGCTTTCTGGCGCAACTGCCCTCATCGGCGCTTTACGAACTGCTGTTCATCGCCGACACGACCCTGGGTGATCTGTCGGCCAATGTTTACGGCGTGACCGAGATCGAAATCGGCACCAACCTGACGATTGACGAGATTTCGGACTGGAAGCATGATTTCGAGCGCGAGGAAAGATACCGCACCTGGATTTTTGCCGGCCTGCGGCGGCGCGAGGACGGGACCTTCTTTGCGATCATCAAGAAACAGCCGTCCTGATCCATCGCACCGGCGCAGCATGGGCATCACTTCATTGCGGCAGCAGCCGTAAGCGAGGCCAGCGCTTCATGCGCCAGCCCGCTGCCTAGCCCGTTCATCATCCGGCAGCGCAGATCATGGACCAGCACCTGCCGCGTGTAGCGCAGCACCGGCAGCGGCAATTGCGCCAGTTTTTCGCCCAGTTCGCGGGCGCGGGGGAGCAGTTGGTCGGCGGGCAGCACTTCGCCCACCACCCCCAGCGCCCTGGCTTCCGCCGCGCCGATCCGTTCACCCGTCAGCAGGAAATAGCGCCCGCGATTGGGGCCGAGCAGCATCGGCCAGATCACATGCACACCGTCGCCCGGAACGGTGCGCCCTGGCACATGCGCGAAATCGGCAAATTCGGCGTGTTCGGCGGCCAGCACGATATCCGACAGCACCAGCAGTTCCGCGTGGATGAAGGCGGGGCCGTTGACCGCGCCGATTACCGGAACCGGTATCGCGAGCAGATTGTTGAGCAGCCCCACCCCTTCTTCATAGATGCGCGGCCACATCGCCACCTGCCCCTCGGTGGACATGTCCTCCATGTCGAAACTGGTGATGAAGGCATCGCCCGTGCCGGTGATGATGACCACCTTGTTCTCGGTATCGCGCGCCACATCGAGGAAGGCATCGGGCAATTGCGCGTGCAGGCTGTTTGGGGTGGTGCCCCATTTGGGCGGACCGCCGCGCGTGTGCAGCGCCATTTCCAGCACGCCATTGCTGCGCGCGAAGGTGATCGAAGGATATTTTTCGGCGTAATCGGCAAATTGCATGGTGTTCTCCGCAGGAGGAAACGGTGGTCAGCTGCGCATGATCCAGCCGCCATCGACATTGATCGTCTGGCCGGTGATCCATGCGCCTGCGGGCGAGCACAGCAGCAGCAGCGTGCCCACCAGCTCGTCCGGCTCGCCGCGCGGGCGCATGGCGACGGTTGCGTTGAGGAACTGGATGAAAGGAGAATCGTCGGGCACCAGCATCTTGCCGGCGTCCGATGTCACATTCCCAGGTGCAATCGCATTGCAGGTGATGCCCTGTTTGCCGAACTGTTTGGCGAGCGTCGTGGTCAGCCCCACCAGCGCCAGCTTGGTAATGCCGTAAAGGCCCGAAGCCGGAAACGCCCCGCCGCTGGTCTGGTTCACGATCCGCCCGCCGCCGCGCGCGCGCATCGAAGGGATGCAGGCGCGCGCGCACAGCATCGCGCCGGTAAGGTTCACTGCCAGCGCCCGGTTCCACGCCTCCACGCTTACCGTTTCGCAATTGTCGTAGCTCACATCCACCATCAGCGCGGCATTGTTGACGAGGATATCGATCCCGCCGAAGGCCTCGCTCGCCGCCGCTGCCATCGCTTTCGCCGAAGCCTCGTCGGCCACGTCCACCTGCACGCCCA
>JBGSLI010000162.1:0-5054 GCA_041740775.1 Alteraurantiacibacter sp.
CCTGCATCAGCGCCTGATCGCCGCCATACAGCGATGTCCCTTCAAGCGGCGGTGGCTGGTTGAACACCACATGCGTTTCCAGATCACTCAAGGGTTTCAGGCTGGACATGGCGTTTCGCGCTCCTTCGACCGCAGCCTAAGCGCTTTGCCATGCGAACGAAAGTTGGACCCCGCCCCAGGACGAAAAGGCACAAATGGTCGGGCGCGAGCATCCCGCCCGCATCAGCAATTACCTATTCGCCGGTCGACCATCTGGCGGTGACGGTGCCGTATCCGCTGCCGGTGATGTTGGCCTGCATCGCCTTTTGGTCCGCCGCCAGGATCGCACGCAGCGCGGCGACAGAGGATTCGGGGCCTTGCAACCGCACCGGCACGCCCACGCGATCCTGCGCCCAGGTGGCCAACATGAGCGCACGGCGACCCGCTGGCGTCAGTTCCTCGCCCTCAAAGACGATATCGGGCAGCGGGCGCAGAGGGGGCACGAAGCGGATTTCCCAATCGGGCTCGGTTGCGTTGATCCGGCGTTCCAGCTCGGCATAGGCGGCCATGCCTGCGCCTTCGAGCGGACGCGCGGTAACCACCGCTCGGCGGCGCTCTCGGTCCACCGTCACATCGCCTTCCGAAACCCCCGCCAGCATTGCCAACCGCGCGGCGATATCGCTCGCCCGTTCGCGCGCGGCAGCTTCCTGCTCTCGCGCGGCGGAAAGTTGCGCCACTTCCTGCGCCTGCGAACTGGTGCCCACCGCCACCTGCGTCAACACCACCTCCACTTCGCGCCCCAGCCGCCGGGTAAGCGCGGCTTCGGCCCTTGCTTCGGCATCGGCGATGATGCGCGGTGTGAACACATTGGCCGATACGCGAATGGGCAGGCGTTCGTAATCGGGGGTAAGCTGGGACACGGTCGCGCGGCCATCGAACACGTCAACGATGACGGTATTGGCCTGCCGCGTCGCCTGCGATTCCCACACGATCTGCCGCAGCGAGAGGAACAGCGGGATCGCCAGCACCACGAAGGCGGAAAAGATCAGGAAGGTCTGCATCCGCGTCTGCTTTTCGGAAAGGCTGGTCGAAAAGCCATAGACCCGCGCCATGCCGGTGGCCGTCAGCGCGATCACCATCAGATTGGTGATAAACAAGCCCAGCGCGCCCCAGAACACCGTGGCGTTGAGCGTGGCGAGGCCGAAGCCCACCACCGCCAGCGGCGGCATCAGCGCGGTAGCGATGGCCACCCCCACAATCGTCCCTTCGCGCCCGCGGATCATCGCATAGGCACCCGCCACCGAGGAGAAGAAGGCAACCCCCAGATCGAGCAGGCTGGGCCTTGTCCGCGCGGCGATTTCCGAAGTGATGATCTGCAAGGGCGAAAGAAATACCAGCAGCGCGCAGAACAGCACGGCAAACAGCGTGCCCACCGCCAGCGATTTGGCCGATTGCCGCAGCCAGCCATAATCGCCCACCGCCAGCGCAAAGCCCACGCCCATGATCGGGTCCATCAGCGGGGAAAGCAGCATCGCCCCGATCACCACCGCTGCCGATCCTTGCAACAGGCCGAGCACGGCAATGCCCGCCGACATGCAGATCATCAGCAGATAGCGGGCCGAGAGCGTGCATTCGGCACGGCGCTTCTCGATCACGGCCACCTGGTCCACCGTGCCGGTCACATCCTTGCGCCACCAGCCCGAAAGGCTGGTTATGACTTCGCCGAAACCCCTGTGGGATTGGGCTGCCGTTTCGCTGGCCACGCTTGTGTTTGGTGTTTGCATTGGCGGCTGATATCGCAGAAACCGGGCAGGGACAAAAGTTGAATTGGGAAAACTTGCAACGCGTGTCTTGCGTGCCTAATACAGTAGGCGAAGACATCGTCTTTACAGGCAGGAAGGGATAATCGCCGCGATGGCCACGAACAACCAGACCATTACCAAAGCCGCCGATGCGCTGGAACTGACCCCGCCCGATCCGGTGCCTGCTGTCGCGCCAGAACGCGCATCCGGGCTGGTGCCGGTGAGCGAGGAGAAGAAGAGCGCGCTCCAGGAAAAGGTCGACGGCTTTGTTGCCGAGCTTGTCGCGCTCGATGCCAATTCGCCCGATTTCGGCAAGAAGGTGGATCAGATCACCAATATGGGGCGCAAGGAAATCATGGCCACCAGCCAGATGTCCAACCGCTTTCTCGATCGGCCGGTGCGGGCGATGGATCAGGAAACCGGAGTGGGCACGGATCTGGCCGAACTGCGCCGGACGGTGGAAGATCTCGATCCCGGCCGCAGGGGCAAGATGGCCGGGCGCAAGCTGTTCGGCATCATCCCTTTCGGCAACAGGCTGAAGAATTATTTCGACAGCTACACCAGCGCGCAGGGCCACATTCAGGCGATCCTGGCCCGGCTTTCCAGCGGCAAGGACGAACTGCTGATGGACAATGCCGCCATCGATGTCGAACGCCAGAAGCTGTGGGAAGCGATGGGCAATCTGGAACAGATGATCCATATCGCCAAGGCGCTGGATGCGCAGCTGGAAGAAAAGGCCGCCGAACTGGACGCCACCGATCCGGCCAAGGCCAAGGCGATCCGCGAAACCGCATTGTTCTATGTTCGCCAGCGCACGCAGGATCTGCTCACCCAGATGGCGGTTTCGGTGCAGGGCTATCTCGCGCTCGATCTGGTCAAGAAGAACAATGTCGAACTGGTCAAGGGCGTCGATCGCGCCAGCACCACCACCGTGGGCGCGCTGCGCACTGCAGTAACGGTGGCGCAGGCGATGACCAACCAGCGGCTGGTGCTGGGCCAGATCACCGCCTTGAACGAAACTACCGCCGGGATCATCGATTCCACCGGGCAATTGCTGCGCGAAAATACCGCCCGCATTCACGAACAGGCGGCCAGTTCCACCATCCCGATGGAAACGCTGCAACGCGCGTTCCAGAACATTTACGATACGATGGACGAGGTCGACAGCTTCAAGCTGCGGGCGCTCGATTCGATGAAGCAGACGGTCGACGTGCTCTCGGTGGAGGTGGAAAAGTCCAAGGGCTATATCGCCCGCGCAGAAGGGCAGGCGCAGGCATCAAAGCAGGTCAATGACAGCGGGTTGCTGAGCCTGAACTGATGACGGAAGACCTGACCCGGCAGAGCGATCGTATTCTGGCCGAAAGCCGGGCGCTGGTGCGCGACAATCGGGCGGGCGGGCGGCACCGGCTGGCGGCGCGATCGATCGGGCGTGGTTCGCAGCAGGTGAAGACGAAGAACCTGCTGCGGCGCGCAGGGCTGTTCGGCGCCACCGTGTTGGCGATCCTTGCGGCGATGACACTGGCCGGGCTGATCCTCAACGGCATCGGCTTTGCAGGCGTGATGATGGCGGGTTTCGCGGTGATCGCCGCCGCCTTCATCTTCGCCAATTATCCCCGCGTCAAAGTGCCCAACCGCGCCGATCTTTCGCGCACGCAGGATGCCCGCGCCCTGGTGGCGCGGACCGAATTGTGGCTGGAACACCAGCGCCCTGCCCTGCCCGCTCCGGCAGCAAGGCTGGTGGACGATCTGGGCGTGCAGTTGGATGCGCTGGGGCGGCAACTGGAACATGTCGATCCCGCGCATCCCGCTGCCGCCGAAGTGCGCAAGCTGGTGGGCGAACACCTGCCCGAAATGATCGACGCCTATCGCCGCATTCCCGATCACCTGCGCCGCGAACAGCGCGCCGGATCCAGCCCCGATGCGCAATTGGCCGAAAGCCTCGGCAAGATCAGCCGCGAAATCGACAGCGTGACCCGGCAACTGGCCGAAGGCTCGCTCGACGATCTGGCGATCAAGAGCCGCTATCTCGATTACCGTTATGGCGATGCGGAAGGCCTGACAGCGCCCGGCGATCAGGGATCGGGCGTGCCGCTGCCCGATCTGGCGCGCGACAAGAGCCCGCGCTGATGGATGTCAACATCCCGCACAATCTGGGCCGCGAAGAAGTGCGCCGCCGCCTTTCCGAAAACAGCCACCGCATCGGCGACAACATTCCCGGCGGCATGGCGCAGGTCACCACCAGCTGGCCGAGCGAGGACCGCATGGCGATGGCGGTCAGCGCGATGGGGCAGGCGCTGACGGGCCATGTCGATATTCTGGACGACCGGGTGATCTTCCACATGGAATTGCCGCCCGCGCTGGGATTTCTCAAACCTATCGTCGAAGGCGCGATCCGGCAGCAGGGGCAGCATCTGCTGGAGCCGCCGAAGGCATAACCCACGTCATTGCGAGGAGCCGCAGGCGACGCGGCAATCCAGTCCTGTCCTCTGGCCCAATCGAGCCGTCCGGACTGGATTGCTTCGCTTCGCTCGCAATGACGAGGGATGGCGGGGCTAGAGCTTTCGCCCCTTTTCCAGATAGCTTTCGGGTATCCGCAGCGCCGCTGCCGCTTCGCGGGTTTCCCTGAGGAACAGCAGCAGCGCCCACATCAACAGGCCGATGGCGATGATGAATGTGCCCGCCGCCACCGGGTTGAGGCCGAGATGGGCGAATTCCTCGGCAAACAGCAGCACCAAGGTGCAACCGATCGCCAGCCCCGCCAGCACCAGCCGTTTCAGCGCCTTGCCGATCAGCGTGATGCGCAGATCCAGCGTGCGGATTTCGCGCACCAGCAGATCGTGCTCCAGCCCCTGCGTGGTGGCGTGCAACCGCTGCAATTCGCGGCTGCGATCGACCACCCGGCCCAGCCGCTGGGTCAGCGTGGCGATGATATTGCCGATCGCCACCAGCACGAAAACCGGCGCCAGCGCCAGCTGGATTGTCTGCGCGATCATGCCGCCTGATGCCATCGCACCGCCCAGCATCACTGATTGCTCGCGCCGGTCAGCCGGCCCACCTTCTGCGCGCCTGCCATGCTGGTGACGAGCACCTCATCGCCATCCACCACCACCGCGACATCGCTGAGCCCGATTACCGAAATGCGCGGGCCATCGGTTTCGGCAAGGACATTGGCGCAATCGACCAGTTCGACTGGCCCGCGCACCCGGTTGCCCTGCGCATCGCCTTCTCGCGCGTCGCGCAGCGCAGGCCAGCCGCCGATATCGGACCAGCCCA
>JBGSLI010000163.1:0-2333 GCA_041740775.1 Alteraurantiacibacter sp.
GCGCTGGAACCGGGCCGGGCCGGGCATGGCGAGGTGCTGGCGCGATTGTGCATCGGCGAGGAGAGCGAGCCGGAACTGCTGCTGGGCCGCGATTTCGCACTGGGCAGCGATCTGATCGATCGCCTGTCCGAAACCCCCGGCCTCGCCAATGTCCGGCTTACCCCGATAAAGGGCGTCGGCCATCTGCGGCTGGTGGCCTGAGGAGACAGCGCGATGGCGGGCACGATCAGCGATCTGACCGTCAAGGAGAAAGAGGCGCTGCGCCTGCTGCTGGCGGGGCACGATGCCAAATCGAGCGCGGCACGGCTCGATATTTCCGTCCACACCATCAACGATCGCCTGCGCAATGCGCGCCGCAAACTGGGTGTGTCGAGCAGCCGCGAGGCCGCAAGAATTTTGGGTGTAGCGGAGGTCGGCGCCGGGGGAAGCGCACCCCAAAGCGATGCGCACAATCCTTTGGGGATGGCCGCGAACAACCTCGCCGCCGATATTGCAGGCCTCGCAACAACGCGTCGTGCCCCCATTTCGCGGACGGCATGGCTGACAGGAGGAATGCTCATCATGTCGATCCTGATTTCCGTTGCCGTGGTTTCCCTGATGGTTACGCCTTCGGGCAGCATCGGCCCCACGCCTTCGGTCACCTCAACCTCTGCTCCAGCATCCGTTTCGGCTCCGGCTAAGCCCGCTGCCGGTCAGGAAGACAACAGCGAATCGCTCGGCTCGGCGCGCAGCTGGCTCACCCATCTGGATTCCGGTGACTGGGCGGGAAGCTGGGAAGCTTCGGGCGCGTTCTTCCGCACGCAGATAAGCCAGAGCCAATGGATAGCCCAGGCGATGGCGGCGCGCGAACCGCTGGGCACGGTCCTTGACCGCGATGTGCAATTGGTGATGCGCACTGGCGAATTACCCGGCGCGCCTCCGGGCGAATATGAAATCCTCGAATTTTCCACCAATTTTGCCAACCGGAGCGGAGCGGTAGAACGGGTAATCATGCGCCATTCCGGCGATGATTGGGAGTTGGCGGGCTATTTCATCCGCTGATCCGTGTTGCATTGCCGCCAATAGTCGGGGCCGGGAGATCGCTCTCTCGGCCCTTGCTTGTGTCGCCTGACCGGCGGGCATCGACAGCAGCAGCAAGCGCGGGAAATTCGCCTTGCCTCATGAACATAAGTAGAACATAATCACGCGGCGCAAAGGGGAGAGGGTGAATGGCGGTGCTCGATTATCTGGAACTGCCGGTGCAATCGGTGGCCGGGGCGCAAGGATTTTACGGCGCGGCCTTCGGCTGGCGCTTCACCGGCTATGGCCCGGATTATGCCGCGCACGAAGATGGCCCGTGCCAATTGGGGCTGAATGGCGCGGCAGAAGGGCATCGCAGCGCGGCCATCCTGCCGGTGATAAGGGTAGACAATATAGAAACGGCGCGCGCCGCGGTGCTGGCGGCGGGTGGCACGCTGACGCTGGATATCTTCGCCTTCCCCGGTGGGCGGCGTTTCCATTTCACCGATCCCGAAGGGCTGGAACTTGCCTGTTACGAGCCTGCCGAAAGTTAGGCGCTGACGCTGGCTGTCTGGTCTGAACTGGTAAGTCTGTTCGCTAACCGGGCGGGCATTCTACCGCCACCCAGCCGTCCAGGCCCAATTGAGAAACGACTGCTCGCCATCTAGCGGGGCCGCAGTCAGGACCGGGAACCAGAACGCGAAGAACCCCAGCGCTCCCAGCGTGAGCGCCCAGGGCACCAGCCGCTCGCCGCGCTGCCACAGCCGTTCCACCCCCAGCGCCAGCGCGCCCGAAAGGAACATCGCGGGCAGGAAATAGTGGAAGTAGAACTGCACCGGCTTGGGCGCGATGACCCACAGAATGAGGCTGGCGACATAAAGCGGCACCAGCGCCAGCATATCCCTGCGCCGCTCGCGCCAGCCCGCCCATGCGCACCAGGCCAGCGCCACCAGCCCGAACCACATCGTCACCGGATTGCCGATCAGCATCACCCCGCGCTGCGCGCCATCGATATGTTCGTAAAGATACCAGATTGCGCGGCTGTTGCCGATCCATTGCCACCACACGCTCTGGTAGGGATGTGGCTGCGGCACCTGCGTTTGCAGCGCCAGCATGGTCTGGTGCAGATCGATCAGCCCGGTGGGATTGCCCGAAGGCACCGTCCAGAACAGGAATGGCCAGAAGCTGAGCGCATAGACCGTCAGCGGCAGCAACCCCAGCCACAGCCCGGCTTCCCATAGCGGAATCCCCGCCACCGGCCAGCCGCGCCGGGAGAGGAGGAAGCGCCGCCGCCCGCTCATCGCACGCGCGACGAGGAAGGCGAGGCCGGGCAG
>JBGSLI010000164.1:0-6122 GCA_041740775.1 Alteraurantiacibacter sp.
AGCATCGCCTCGCGCGATCCGGCCCGACGCGAAAGCGCGCTGGCCGCCTATCGGGCGGCGGTGGGCGGGATCGCCAATCTGGATGGCGTAGGACCGGTTTCACAGGCGGCGCTGGAACGCTATTTCGATCTGCTCGCCGCCGCCAACCCGGATGCAGCGCGCAACGAGGAATTCTTCCGCGCGATGCAATCGATCGGCGAGCCCGCCATCGCTCGCGAGTATGCGGTAATGCAGCAGCGGCTTTCGGCCAATGACGAGGTGCGCGAATTGCTGCGTGAGCGACGCGATCTGCAACAGGCGCGCAACGGCCTTACCTTCGAGATCGGCGGGCTGGCCGGGGCCGACGCTGCGCGGCTGGCCGAACGAGAGGCGCAACTCGATGCGATCGTCGCCCGGCTCGATGCGGTGAACATGCAGATCGACCAGACCGGCGGCATCGCCCAGTTGAGCGACAATCCGATCACACTGGCAGAACTGGCCGCCGCGCTGGAACCGGGCGAGGTCTATCTCAAGCTCGTCCAGCTCAATGATGCGATGTATGGCATGGCGATATCGTCGGATGCCAGCGCACTCTATCGTATCGAAGGCACACTGGACGAGGTGGAGGCGCAGGCCGAAGCCGTGCTTGCCAGCGCGCAGACTGATGCCCAGGCGCGGCTGACGCGCTTCGATGTGGCCGGGGCCAATGAATTGTTCCGTCGCATTGCCGGGCCGGCCGCGCCGATGGTGACGGGCGCATCGCGGGTGATCTTCGATCCCGCCGGGGCCTTTCGCCGGATGCCGATCGCCATTCTGGTATCCGATGATGCCAGCGTGGATACCTATCTGGCATCCGAACGGCTCGGCGATTACAGCCCCGTCGGGTTCCTCGGCAAGCAGGCCGAAACAATCGTGTCGCTATCTCCGCGCGCGTTTCTGGGCAGCCGCAGCAATCCTTCCACTTCGGCAGCTCCCAATGATTTCATCGGCTTTGCCGAAGCACCGCCGCCGGTGCTGACGGAGCAGCAGCAGCAGGCAAGGATGCCGTTCGACTGTTCGCTGACGCTGGGGCGCTGGGCGCAGGCGCTCTATTCCGCCGACCCGGTCAGCGCGCAGGAACTGGACCGGATCGGGCAGGCGCTGGGGATGGGCCGCGTGCCGCAGTTCACGCGCCAGAACTTCACCGATATCAGTCTGACGCAGGGCGCGGCGAGCGGCGATCTTGCGGAATACAAGATCCTCCATTTTGCCACCCACGGCTTGTCGGGCAGGCGGGTGGAAGTGGAACAGGACAGTGGCTCGTGCATGGTTTACGTGCCGCCCTCGCTGGTCACCGCGCTGGCCGTGCCCGACGCGAGCGGGACGGTGATATCCGACGGGCTGCTGGCCTTCGATGAAGTGACGTCATTGCAGCTCGACGCCAATCTGGTGGTGCTTTCTGCCTGCGACACTTCGGCGTCCGCCAGCACTCTGGCGGGACGCGCGGCGGGTTTCGAAACCAGCGGCGCCGCGCTCGACGGTCTGGTGCGCTCGTTCCTGGTGGCCGAGGCGCGGGCGGTGATGGCAACCTTCTGGCGGGTGCCGGACAATGTGGTGACGCTGGATCTGATGACCGCTTTCTACACCGCCGGGCGCAGCGATTCGATTGCCGGGGCACTGCGCAGCGCACAGCTTTCGGTAATGGAAAACCCGCGCCGTTCGCATCCCTATTACTGGGGCAATTTCTTCGTTGTCGGCGATGGCACCAATTCGATGTTCGCCGGGCCGACGCAGGTAGCGATGAACTGATTGGAGCGGTGGCTTGCGCGCAGAACCGGCAGCACCGCGCCTGTGGTCCGGTCTCAGCCGCCCACCAGAACCGTGGGCATACCCAGGATCAGCACTCCGCCATGCGCGGTGATATCGCCGATGCGCGCCTGCGGCATGCCCATGGTTATGACTGTGGCGCTGCCCTTGGCGATGACATCGGGCGGCCCCACGCACACGCACATGTCGCTGACGCGCGCGGCCGGAAGGCTGCCGATCAGAACCGTGGGCGCGCAAGGCCCGCTGACCGGCCCACCGACGTGCGGCACCACCCCGGTCACCATCGGGCAGGTGTGCATATCAGTGATGCGCGATGCGGGTTGCCCCATTGTGATACTCCCGTGCGGAATAAGCCTAGCATAGCGCAATTATGGGCAAGAAAACAGTGGTGAAGCCTTGTAAAAAGCGTAAGCTGGCAAATGCAGTCCAACCGAGGGGGGTAAGGTGCTGATCGACGAAGAAGTTCGCGAATCCATAATGGCGCCGATTGACGGCGGCGTTGGCGTGGATGGCCGCCAGGATGAAGGCGAGGCGGCCGAACTGCTGCGCGACATCCGGCTGAAGCGCAAGGAACGCGTACGCGCCGAACAGGCGATCGCGCTCGACGAGGACGATGCCGGCGCCGAAGAAGGCGTTGAAAGCTGGGAAGGTATCGCCGAGGACGCGATCCGCTATCTTTCCGAATGCGGCAAGGATCTGGAGCCGATGGCGATCCTGATCGAAGCTTCCGCGCGTGACGACAATTCGCCCGCATCGCTGGCCGGGGCCATGGCTCTGCTAGCCGACCTGGTGGAAACCTATTGGGATCAGGGGCTTTACCCTCCTGCGGACGAGGATGAGGCCGACGGGGTCGAGGCGCGCTTCATGCCGCTTTCGGGCCTCAGCGGGGGCAGCAATGATCGCGAGGGCGCCCTGATCCTTCCTGTACGCAACATGGTGCTGCTCAAGTTGGGCAATGAAACTTTGCGCTATGCCGACAAGGTGATGGTGGATGCCGCCAACCAGGCGCCGGCGGGCGATGCCGATGCCAAGGCCGCACGGGCCGAGGCGCGGCAGGCAGCTTATGACCGGTTCGAACGGATGGTCGTCGTTTCCGGGCGCAAGGGGGTTGAACCCGTGATTGCGGCGATCACCGCAGCGGAAACCGAATGGCGCCGCGCGGTGGAATTCATCATCAAGCACGCATCGCCCTATATGCCCGCCGCATCGCGCCTGACGGGCGAGCTGGAGGGCATCCGCGAATGGCTGAGCGGACTGGCCAAGCGTCTGCCCGAAGAAGCGGGCGATGACGATGGCGGCGATTCTGCCGATGTCGATGGTGGCAATGGCGGCGATGCCGTTTCCGCAAGTGGCAGCGGTGGCGCCAGGGGTTTCGTCGCGGGCAAGATTGACACGCGCGAGGATGCACTACGCGCGGTGAACGCCGCCGCCGATTACTTCGCCCGGCATGAGCCGCATTCTCCGGTAGGAAAGGCCTTGCGCGAAATCGACCGGCGCGCGAGGATGGGCCTGCAGGAACTGATTGCCGAACTGATCCCGACTGCGGAAGCGCGGACGGAATTCTACTGGCGATCGGGTATCCGCCCGCCCGTCGATGAAGCGCCTGCCGATAAGAAGAGCAGTGACGACGACTGGGATTGATAGTGCGGTGATGGGTAACCGGGTCGCTCCGTTGCCGATGTTTACGACTGATGGTCTGAAAGGGAGATCGACATGAGCGATTCTGTACACGAAAAGCTGAAAAGGGTGCGCAAGCCGCGCGTTCACATCACCTATGATGTGGAAACCAATGGCGCGATGGAAACCAAGGAAATCCCCTATGTGGTTGGCGTTCTGGGGGATTTTTCAGGCGATTCGGACGTCGCCAAGAAGAGCCTCAAGGAACGCCGTTTCATCGATCTGAAGAAGGACAAGTTCGATCAGGTCATGGCGCGGCTGGAGCCGGGCGTGAAGATGAAGGTGGAGGACGTGCTTTCGGGAGAGGAAGGCAAGGAATTCGGCGTCGACCTGAAATTCCGTTCGATGGAGGATTTCGATCCCGACAAGATCGTCGAACAGGTCGAGCCGCTGCGCAAGCTGATGGAAACGCGCAATCAGTTGCGCGATCTGATGGCCAAGGCCGACGGTTCCGAAGAGCTCGAATCGTTGCTGGAACAGATCCTCAACGACGAAGGCAAGCTGAGCGAGTTGCAGGCGCAACTCGGCAGCAAGGGCAAAGAGTGAGCGGAGCACAGACGATGGCCGAAGAAGCAACCAAAACCGCAGGCGCTGCGCAAACCACTACGCAGGAAGGCTCTGTCAGCCTGCTCGATCAGGCGATCAGCGTCACCAAGCAGACCGAGCCCGACCGGGTGAAGGATCTGCTCGCCACGCTGGCAAACCAGGCAACCGCCGAAACGGTCAAATTCGACAAGAACATGACCGTCACGCTGCGCAATGCCATTGCCAAGATCGACGAGCAGATTTCCCGGCAGCTGGCCGTGATCATGCATCACGAAAAGTTCAAGCAGATGGAAGGATCGTGGCGGGGTCTGCATTACCTCGTCAAGAATTCGGAAATCGGCGAAGGCCTGAAGATCCGCATGTTCAACGTGACCAAGAAGGAACTGGCCAAGGACCTGTCCTCGGCAGTGGACTTCGACCAGAGCCAGCTGTTCAAGAAGGTCTACGAAGAAGAGTTCGGCCATGCCGGTGGCCAGCCCTATGGCACGCTGGTGGGCGATTATTACTTCGGCAAGGGGCCGGAAGATGTCGAGCTTCTGCGCAACATTTCCAGCGTTGCGGCGGCGGGCTTTGTGCCCTTCATTTCGGCGGCGGATTCGAACATGTTCGGGATGGACAATTTCACCGATCTTTCGACCCCGATGGACCTCAAGCAGAAGTTCGATACTGCCGAATACACCGGCTGGAAGAGCTTCCGCAAAACCGAGGATTCGCGCTTCGTCACGCTGACAATGCCGCGCGTGCTGGCGCGTCTGCCCTATGGACGGGACACCAAGCAGGTGGAGGCTTTTGCCTATGAAGAAGCGCCGTTCGACGACGCGGGTAACGCCAAGCAGATGGATCATGACGACTACTGCTGGATGAACGCCTCCTACGCTCTGGCCGGCCGGATGACGGCGGCGTTTGCCGAAAGCGGCTGGTGTACAGCGATTCGCGGGGCGGATGGCGGCGGCAAGGTGGAAAACCTGCCGACGCACACCTTCATGACCGACGATGGCGACGTGGACGCCCAATGCCCCACCGAAATCGGCATCACCGACCGGCGCGAGAAGGAATTGTCGGACATGGGCTTCCTGCCGCTGTGCCATTACAAGGGGCAGGATTATTCGGTCTTCTTCGGGGCGCAGACCACGCAGGAACCCAAGAAGTATGACGATCCCGACGCCACCGCCAATGCGGCGATTTCGGCACGGCTTCCCTATATCATGGCGACCAGCCGTTTCGCCCATTATCTCAAGGTGATGGCGCGCGACAAGATCGGTTCGTTCATGGAAGCGGAAGATTGCGCCACCTGGCTCAACCGCTGGATCAACACCTATGTCGATGCCACCGAAGGGGCAGGGCAGAAGGCCCGCGCACAATATCCGCTGCGCGAAGCCAAGGTGCTGGTGAAGGAAGTGCCCGGCGCGCCCGGTTCCTACAGCGCGGTCGCCTATCTGCGTCCGTGGTTGCAGTTCGAGGAACTGACGACATCGATGCGTCTGGTGGCGAAAATCCCCGGCGGCGCGAGCTGATCGTAACGCGGTCTTGTGCCTGAGGGGGATGATATACTGGCCAATGCCATCCGCGGCTCCGCCGAAGCAGAAAATGCTGCGGGCGATGCTGCGGATGGCGGCCTGGATACGCCCCCCGATGGTGGTGAATCCCAGCCGCCGGAGCCGGAAACGGACGATCCACGGCTGGAACTGAACGCCCAGCGCGCCGCAGAGCGCGAAGGGCTGCTGGCGCTGGCCAATCGCGCGGTGGTCGAACTCGATCGGCGGCTTGGCCGGATGCTCGATCTGATCCTTCACCACCCCGATTTCCAGCGGATCGAATCGCTCTGGCGGGGAACCCGCTGGCTGCTCGATTCCTGCGACGATCCGATGGTGGTGGTGCGTATTCTCGATATCCGCTGGGTGGAAATCGCCCGCGATATGGAACGGGCGATGGACTTCGATCAGAGCCGCCTGTTCGATCTGGTCTATAATGAGGAATACGGCCATCCTGGCGGGCGCCCCTTCGGGATGCTGGTGGTCGACCACGCGCTGTCGCACCGGCCGGGGCGGCAGGGGCCGACCGATGATGTGGTGGTGCTGGACGGGCTGGCCGATGTGGCGGCAGCGGCGTTCTGC
>JBGSLI010000165.1:0-1619 GCA_041740775.1 Alteraurantiacibacter sp.
GGCGCAGCGATCATCGGCTGCGCCCCGCTGCACATCGCCAGCGATGCCCCGCGCGTGGATGCGCCCTTCGATCAGGATTACGCGCCCGATCAGGTGCTGGCTGATGGCGAGGTGGTTACAGGCAGCGGCTGGACGCTGCGCGCGATCGCCACTCCCGGCCACACCTCGAACCACCTGTGCTATGCGCTGGAAGAAAGCGCCGCGCTGTTCACCGGCGATCATGTGATGGGCTGGTCCACCAGCGTGGTGGTGCCGCCCGATGGCGACATGGGCGATTACATGGCCAGCCTGGAAAGGCTGCAGGCGCGCGCGGACCGCATTTATTACCCCGCCCACGGCCCGGCGGTGGAAAAGCCGCGAGCATTGGTGCGCGGCATGATCGGCCACCGTCGCCAGCGCGAACGGCAGATCAGGCGCTTGCTGGGCGAGCAGGCGCAAAGCATCGCCGCGCTGGTGCCGCAGATGTACAAAGGCGTGGACCAGCGCCTGTGGCCCGCCGCCGGAATGAGCGTGCTGGCGCATCTGATCGACATGGAACGCCGCGCCATCGTCACCCGTTGTGGTGACAATTGGGCCATTGCCTGACAAGGAAGACCCGATAAGGAAAGCGAAATTGCACACCAAGGATCTGCCATGACCGCACAGACCGCCATCCCGCCCAAAGGACTCTCGGGCATCGACCTGCTCGAAGAAATCAACCGCCTGCGGGTGGAACGCAACGCCGTGATTCTGGCGCATTATTACCAGCGGCCCGAATTGCAGGACCTGGCCGATTTCGTCGGCGACAGCCTCGAACTTTCGCGCAAGGCGGCGCAGACAGATGCCGATGTGATCGCCTTTTGCGGGGTCAAGTTCATGGCCGATACCGCCAAGATCCTCAGCCCCGAAAAGATCGTGGTGCTACCCGATATGGATGCCGGCTGTTCGCTGGAGGACTCTTGTCCGCCGGACAAGTTCAGGGCCTTCCGCGCCAAGCACCCCGATCACATCGCGCTGACCTACATCAATTGTTCGACCGAGGTGAAAGCCCTGTCGGACGTGATCGTCACCAGCTCGTCTGCCGAAACGATCCTGGCGCAGATCCCCAGGGACCAGAAGATCATCTTCGGGCCGGACCGGCATCTGGGCGGCTATCTCAACCGCAAGTTCGACCGGGAAATGCTGCTGTGGCCCGGCGTGTGCATCGTGCATGAGGCGTTCAGCGAGAAGGAACTGATGAAGCTGAAGGCCCAGCACCCCGATGCACCGGTGGCCGCGCATCCTGAATGCCCGCCGCACATCATCGATCATGCCGATTATGTCGGATCGACCAGCGGCATCCTCGCTTTCGCCAAGGACTTTCCCGGCGATACGCTGATCGTGGCGACCGAGCCGCACATCATCCACCAGATGGAAAAGGCGCTGCCGGAGAAAAACTTCATCGGCGCGCCGGGTGCGGACGGCAACTGCAATTGCAACATCTGCCCCTATATGGCGCTGAACACGGTGGAAAAGCTCTACCTCGCCCTGCGCGATCTGGAACCGCGCATCGAGATCGAGGAGAGCTTGCGGCTGGCGGCGAAGAAAAGCCTCGACGCGATGCTGGAAATGGCCAGCGGAACCGTGGGCAAGGGTGATCT
>JBGSLI010000166.1:0-3219 GCA_041740775.1 Alteraurantiacibacter sp.
CGCGGCCAGCCCGAAGTGCCGCCTTCACCCTTTCTGCCCGGCGTTGCCACGCGCAGCGCGCTGACGCTGCTCGGCTTCGATCCCGCCTTCGCCAAGGCCGTTCCGCTTGCCCAATGGCTGCCGATAGGTCTAGCCTTGATGGCGGGCGAAAACGGAAAAGAGGCGCAGGGCAAGGCAAAGCAGGGCCTTGCGTAACAAGCAGATGTGGAACCTCCTGATTTCCCGCGCCGAAGACCCTCCTGGGCAATTCTTCGACCAGCGTCAGATCGACGCCGGCGAACTGTTGCTGGGTTCCAGCAGGCGCGCCTGCGATGTGGTGCTGGGCACCAGGGCGGATGGGGTTTCGGGCCAGCACTGCAAGATCATCTCGTCCGGGCTCGATCTGCTGGCGGTGGACAATGGCAGCACCAACGGGGTGGCATTGAACAGCCCCGAACAACGCATAACTCCGCACAATCCGGTGCCCATCCGCGAAGGCGACCGGCTGTTCATCTGCAATTTCGTGGTGACAATCGCCAGCGATGCGATGGTCGCAGGAATGCGCATTGGCGCGCGCCCGCCCGAAGAACTGCTCAATGCGCCGGGCGGCAGCCGCGAAGATGATCCGTTCACCGACGGCGGAGCCGCAGGCTGGGAGGACGACCCGTTCTGGGCGGGTGATTCGAGCGGAGGCGAAGGCAGTCTGCACGATCTGCTGAGCGATGAAATCGGCGCGCATATCGGGTCGGCCGCGCCCCCGCAGCGCGATCGTGGGCGCGACAGTTTCGGCGATCCCATCGGCATGGCGATGAGCCGCCCGATCCTGTCCGACGAACCGATTTCGGCGGGCGACATGGCGATTCCCGAAGACTGGTTCGGCGGCGGTCCGGGCGCTTCTTCGGGCGGTATCCCGGCGGGTGGAGAGGATTTCTTCGACGATATCGCGCCGCCTCCGGCCAGCGGCGGCGGAGGCGCAGAGGAGGACTTCTTCGCCGATATCGGCGGCGCTTCGGATGCGGAACCGCTGGACGATCCCTTTGCCGACATGGCCCCGTCGGGTGGCCCCGCCGCCTTGATGGATGACGGGCCCGATCCGGCGGACAATCTGCTTGACGAACCGCCGCCCGCTCCTGCTCCCGCTCCGATGCCCGTTGCGGCACCCGCCCCAACTCCAGGTCCTGCCGCCACACAGAAACCTTCGCCACCCCCGCCTGCCGCATCCGCCGCTGCGGTGGACTGGGCAGCGTTCTACGAAGGGGCAGGGATGGGGCCGGACGAATTGCGGCTTTCGCCCGATGCCATGCGGCGCCTGGGGGTTATGTATCGGCAGGTAGTGCTGGGTATGTCCGATCTGATGCGCGACCGGGCCGAGTTCAAGGACGAATTCCGGGTCGAGCGCACCCAGCTTGCGATCGGCCGCAACAATCCCTTGAAACACCTGCCGCCGCAGGATGCCGCCAAGGTTCTGCTGGGCGATCCGCTGCCCGGTTTCCAGGATTCCGAAGAGGCGATCCGCGGTGCGTTCGAGGATTTGAAGCGCCATCAGCTGGCGATGCTGGCCGGGGTGCAGCGCGCCTTGCAGGCGGTGTTCGACCGGCTGGCGCCCGAAGAGATCGAAAAGCTGGTCGAAACCGCCAACGGCAGCAAGAAGCTGCTTTCGCGCAAGCTGAATCCGTGGGACCTTTATGCTACGGTTTTCATGGCGCTGAAAAAGGATGCCACCTCCAACGCCAATGGCGTGATGAGCGTTGCATTTCGTGAGGGATACGAGGATTATCTGAGTTCCGCCAGATAGCGGAAAACGAAGGGGGGAATTGCAGGTGACGTGGGAAAACAAGCCGGTCTGGTCGGAAGGCATGTTCCTGCGTCCGCAGCACTTCCAACAGTTTGATCGGCATATCAGCGCCCAGCTCGAAGGGCGCGTCTCGCCGCTGCTGCCCTACGCCTATGGCCTTACCGAATTGCGCTTTTCCCAAGGCCTGCTGAAAACGGGCAAGCTGGTGATCGAGAAATGTTCGGGCATCTTCAGCGACGGCACGACGTTCCGCGTTCCCGAAGAAGTCGCCGCACCGATGGCGCTGGAGGTGAAGAGCGACAAGCGCGATGCCATCGTCCATCTTTGCATCCCCGAAGCGCGCGCCGGCGCCGCCGAAGTGGCGATGGACGAAAGCGCGCAGGCCGACACCCGCTATCTCGCGAGTGAATTCGAAGCTTCCGATTCGGTCTATGGCAGCGCCAGCCGGGTGGCGATGAACGTGGGGCGGCTGCAACTTTCGCTGCGGTTCGAGGAGGAGGGGCTGGAAGGCTACCAGACGCTGCCGATCACCCGCGTGACCGAGCGCAAGGCGGATGATTCGCTGACGCTGGACCAGCATTTCATTCCCTGCGGCGTTTCGATCACCGCTGGCGAGAAACTGCCGCGCTTTCTGGCCGAACTGGAAGGAATGCTGCACCAACGGGCCGAGGCGCTGGCGGGCAGGCTGGGCACGCCGGGAGCCAAATCGGTGGCCGATGTGGCGGATTATCTGACGCTGATGATCCTCAACAAGGCCGAGGCGCGCGCGCGCCATCTGGCCTCGCTGCCATTGGTCCATCCGGCCGCTTTCTACGAATATCTCGTCACGCTGGCGGGCGAACTGGCCACCTATATGTCCAAGGCCCGGCGGCCCAATTTCATGCCCACTTACAATCACCGCGAACAGCGCCACTGCTTCAATGCGGTGATCATCGAACTCAACAATCTGCTGTCGCAATCGAAGATGGATCACACCGTCAACATCCCGCTGCAACTGGCCAAGCACGGGGTGCGCTGGGGTCAGGTGAACGATCGTTCGCTGTTCAACGGGGCGGAATTCATTCTGGCGGTGCGCGCCGATGTCGATACCGAGCGCGTGCGCGCCAATCTTCCCAAACTGGCCAAGGTCGGATCGGTGGAGGTGATCTCGCAACTGGTCAACCGCCAGCTTCCCGGCGCCAGCCTCAGCCCGATGGGGGCCGAACCGCGGCAGATTCCCTTCACCGCCAACACCACCTATTTCCGCATCAATACCGCGCACGAACAGTGGAAGCTGGTGGAGGTATCGGGCAAGGTTGCGATCCATATTCAGGACAAGCTGCCGGGTATCGATCTCGATCTGTGGGCAATCAGGGAGCCTGAATGATGGCCGACGAACCGGAGGAAGAAGAACGCACGGTCTTCCAGCCGGGAGCGGGTGGACAGGGTCGGCCGGGCAATCTGCC
>JBGSLI010000167.1:0-3217 GCA_041740775.1 Alteraurantiacibacter sp.
GTTCGGCGATCCCAAGATGACCACCGCGCTGCTCGACCGCATCACCCACCATTGCGATATCGTCGAGACAGGCAACGACAGCTGGCGCTTCAAAAACCGCAGCTGACCCAATCAGAAAAGAGCTTTCGCGCTGCTGACGCCGCCGGTCGGGCTACGCCCACCCGACGCCGCCAGCAGCGCGAAAACCGCGCCCAGCATCCACCACTCACCATCTCAACAAGGGGGTCCCTTTTGCGCGCCGATAGGGGGTCCCGATTGAACGCCGATTGACAGGCTCGGCGAATTGCACGATCAACAACGTGTTTATTCCCCGCTGGGGCAACCGGCCCTTTGTCTCGGCGCAAGATGTCGTTGCGCTGGTTACTTTTCTGACATCCGATGCCGGTGGTCGGATTTCCGGCCAGGCTATCGGGCTGGACGGACACACTGAAGGCCTCTCTCTTAAATTTGGAAACTGAACAATGAAAGCTGCCTGGTACGAACAAACCGGCGAAGCCAAGTCCGTGATCAAGGTCGGGGAACGCGAGAGACCGGACCCAATGCCAGGCGAGTTGCTGGTCAGAATCTGCGTCTCGGGCGTCAATCCTTCGGACGTGAAGTCACGGACTGGGGCGCGCGGCCCGATTCCCTTCGCATTCGCCATCCCGCATTCCGACGGCGCTGGTGTCGTTGAAGCAGTTGGGCCGGGCGTTGACCCCTCCCGAATAGGCGAGCGGGTCTGGCTCTGGAACGGAGCGTGGAAACGCCAGTTCGGGACGTGTGCCGAGCTGATCGCGCTTCCCGATCGGCAGGCCGTCCGCCTGCCTGAGAATACTGACTTTGATGCAGGAGCCTGTTTGGGAATCCCGGCATCGACTGCTTGCTATGGCGTGTTTTCCGGTGGTTCGGTCGAAGGCAAGACGGTGCTGGTGACGGGCGGGGCTGGAGCGGTTGGTTATTATGCAATCCAGCTAGCAAAATGGGGCGGCGCAAAGGTCATATCGACCGTCAGCAGTTCAGAGAAAGCCCAAGTTGCCATGGCGGCCGGCGCTGACGAAGTCGTCAACTATAAAGAAGATGGAGCGGCCCAGCGACTTCTCGACGCAGCAAAAGGGAAAAGCGTCGACCGCATTGTCGAGGTCGAGTTCGGGGGCAACCTAAAGTTGTCGAACACGGTGCTAGCGCCAGAGGGCGTGATCGTTACCTACGGTTCGATGGCGAACCCCAAGGGTTGCATGTCTTCATCTCGGGCCGGAACATCGCAAAGGTGGAACACAGCGCCGATCAGATCCGCGCTGCGGGCGGCTCGGCAGAAGCCATAAAGGTCGATGTGACATCGGAAGCGGACATAGAAGCCCTGTTTGATCGCGTGCGAGAGCATGAGGGCAAACTCGAAGTCGTGGTCTTCAATGCTGGTGGCAAAACCTATCGCACGGCGCTAGAAGCGGTCGCGCTTTGCGACGGCCTGGCGGACTATCCAGAAACGAAGGATGGTCGTGCTGCGCTGATGGCGCGCTACAATGAGTTGATGGGGCAAGAGCGCATTGGTTTCGTCACGTTCCATCAGAATTACGGATATGAAGATTTCGTCGAGGGATTGAGACCGTCGACCTATGGCGAGGATGGCGAAGCGCTATCCGCTGGTTTCCGGCTCGCCCCAGAAGCTGGTATTTTCACAAAAATCGCCGAGCGGGCCGAGGCACTGCGGAGTGATCGCAAGGACGGATACGATTTCCAAGGCAAACGACTTTTCAAGATGTCACTGGGTGAAGTGGCCAATCCCGAAGACGATTACCTTTTCGACGAGGCCATTGAAGGTGGCTTCGTTCATATGGGTGACGATGGCGGCATGGACTGGTCAGAATCCATATTCACAACCAAAGAGTTGATGATTGCTGGCTACGCAGAGCGGCATCCAGAACTGCCGGTGCAGCACCCGAACAATGGTATCATCGAGTTCCCATTTCGCCTTCGCGTCCGGGCGCGCGTCGGCGATATTATCGTCGTCAGCAAAGGGAATTTGCTGTTTCGCGCCATTGGCGAAGTTACCGGAGAGTATCACCAGGTTCCGCGCGAAAATGACGATTATACAATGCGGCGCGCGGTTAAATGGTTGTGGGTTGATCGTGACGGGGTTAGCCATGATGTGATTTATGGTAAGCGGTTTTCGCAGCGCACCATCTATGAATTCACCGATTCCGAACTCAAGCTGGAGGCAATCGGTGCGCTGATCGACAGCGGACGCGACGGTCCGGATGCTGGTCCAATCAAACAGTTCGTGCTCATCATTGATGAAATCAACCGCGCCAATGTGTCCAAGGTATTCGGTGAGTTGATCACCCTGCTAGAACCCGACAAACGGGCGGGCATGGACAACGCACTTTCGGTGACTCTGCCCTATTCGAAGCGGCAATTTTCTGTGCCCGCCAACCTCCATGTGATCGGCACTATGAACACCGCCGACCGGTCCATCGCTTTGTTGGACACGGCCTTGCGGCGGCGCTTCAATTTTCGGGAGATGGCTCCAGAACCTGACCTGCTGGCGGATGCCAGTAAACGGTCAGGGATTGATCTCGTGCGCGTTCTGACCACTATTAACCAGCGCATCGAATATCTGATCGACCGGGAACACCGCATCGGCCACGCCTTTTTCATCGGTTGCGAGACAGCCGAACAGGTTCATGCCGCCATGCGCGATAAGGTTATTCCGCTGTTGCAGGAATACTTCTTCGAGGACTGGAGCCGTATCCATGGTGTGCTTGGTTATGGGTTCATTGGCTCCGTGACGCTCAAATGTCCCCTTGGCGAGGGCGAAGACCGAAAGAGCTGGTTTGTGAGATGGGAAAAGCAGCCAGATGGGCGCAGCCGCTTCCCAGAAGCTGCGTATGCTCGGTTAATCGGCACGGCTGCTGACATTGAGGTGGAGTCCAGCGCGTGACCGGTCGGTGCCATCCATGACGCATCTGACCGTTCATGAATGGGGGCGAATGAGCGTTCACAACGGTATCGGTCCAGCCCCGGACCGGGCGTTTACCCGTGGCCAGGCGGATGCCCTATTGCGGGCCGCATGGTCACACCCGTTGGCCAATCGCTCCGGGACTAGGCCGTGGACTCATAATGTCGCAAGCGCAGCCTGATGCAGGCGAGCTTGGTCATGGCGAGGAAGGATGATCCGAGCTTGTCGTATCGGGTGGCGATGCGGCGGAAGTATTTGAGCTTGTTGAAGAAGCGCTCGATG
>JBGSLI010000168.1:0-2914 GCA_041740775.1 Alteraurantiacibacter sp.
GTTCGGCGATCCCAAGATGACCACCGCGCTGCTCGACCGCATCACCCACCATTGCGATATCGTCGAGACAGGCAACGACAGCTGGCGCTTCAAAAACCGCAGCTGACCCAATCAGAAAAGAGCTTTCGCGCTGCTGACGCCACCGGTCGGGCTACGCCCTCCCTACGCCGCCAGCAGCGCGAAAACCGCGCCCAGCATCAACCACTCACCATCTCAACAAGGGGGTCCCTTTTGCGCGCCGATAGGGGGTCCCGATTGAACGCCGATTGACACCGATCTGGCAAACCGCGAACCGGCGCAGCGGCATAAGGTCTGCCGTGGCCTGTCTCTGGCGCAGGTGGTCAGCGACTTCATTGTGCCGTTCAGGGTGACAGGTGCTGCGGATTCCCGCAGTCTGGTTGGCGTGATGCTCCAGCTTTCCAAGGCGCTGGAGGACAATGGCGACGAGCTTTGCACCATTTATCAGGTCAGCCCCGATTACCCCCGTTTCCGCGCCATCGACGCCAACGGCAAGATCAATGAGCTTTTCCAAGGTGCAACAAAGTTGGCGGCTGGTGGATATAGCTACCCCGGCGATGCCGCGTTTCGTGACGACGATACCGTGACCATCCAGTTTCACACGCTCCAGCTCCGCCGCAACGATACCGTCGTTGTCGAAAATGCTCCGGTGATTGCAATTTGGATACCAAGGCGGTTGGCGCTCGCATGGGTGTCCCAACACCAGCAGGAACAGGATGCCTGATACGTCGCTTTCAGAGTTACTCGCGTCCGTAGCGCCTCTTATGGACGGCGCAGACGAGGGCGCTTTCAGGGTGATTTCGATTCCGGGTTATGAGCGCCATTATGTGGGCCGCAGCAGCGGAGGTCAGCCCTGTTTTCTCCTTGGCAGCGACCGTGGCGCGTTTCAGGCTCCAGTGCGGCTTGCGTTACTGGAGGCCCGGTTTGGCAATCTGCATCGCATTCATCCGGTAGACGGCAATGAGCGCGAGGAATTGCTCTCTGTTATCACCTGCACATCGCATGATGTTCAGGCTCAGGCCTATTTTCTCCATGTGTGCGAGACGATCCTTCGCATCGTCGGGCCGGACCCGACACTCGATTCTATCGTGCAATCTGTTCAACGGCTTATTGAGATTTTCCGGCGTCT
Source organism: Alteraurantiacibacter sp. (assembly GCA_041740775.1). Taxonomy (GTDB): domain Bacteria; phylum Pseudomonadota; class Alphaproteobacteria; order Sphingomonadales; family Sphingomonadaceae; genus Alteraurantiacibacter. Next base: position 1,148 of record JBGSLI010000168.1, read on the forward strand.
TTCGCGCCCAGCTTCACGGTCATTGAATGGCTTGGTTGGTGAGCTGTTCCTGATTGCTGCCAGCCGCGATGTTCGCGCGTCGGTGGCCGCATGGCGCAGCACCGACATCGACCGCTTCGATTTTTCGACCGGCAATGTGCGCCTTGATGTAAAGGCTTCTGCCGAGCGCCTTCGCATCCACCATTTGTCCGCCGAGCAATGCCAGGCGCCAGCCGGGACAGTTGGATTGCTGGCCTCTCTTTTCATTGAGGGAAGCGGTGGGGGACAATCGCTGCGTGAGCTGGTCGAGGCGATTGAGTCCGCGCTTGGGCGCAGTGAAGACTTGATCCTGAAAGTGCAAGAAACCGTTGCGGAAACCTTGGGCGAAAGCCTACCATCAGCGATGGGCGCACGTTTCGACGACCGCTTGGCCCTCGCATCCCTGCGTTTCTATGATTTGGCCACCGTGCCAGCGATCCGCGACGGGGTTCCGCCGGAGGTGAGCGGAGTGCATTTCCGTTCAGATGTGTCTCGAACAGAGCCAGTCACCGAATCCGATGTGCAAGCGATGTCGGAGACGGCGCTGCAATTTTTGCCGCGATAGAAATCGGCGGGGATCGCCTGCACCAACACCAGTAGAGCGGAATCTTTGCCCGCATTAGGTGTGTTGCTTCGTGGCCGATGCGACTCCTCTCAATGGCCGCAGCACTTCATTGCCATGCCTTGTGACCTTGCGGGAAGCAGGAGCCTGTCGGGTCAATGCCCGGCCCGCACCACTCCGGGCAAAGCCCGGACCGTGTAGGGCATGACCCTGTCTCCTTTTCCCGCTGGACGGTCGGCATGACGGCAATGGAGCCGTCCGCAAAAGAGGAGTTCAAAAATGACCACGAGAAGCAAAGCCAAGGCCCCTGCGGCTCAGAAGCCCAGCCACCGTTTATGGATGGTGCAGGATCAGCCCAACGGCAAAGCCGCGAGCTGGACCGAAATCACCGGCCTTTGGGATACGAAGAACGGCGATGGCGTCAGTGGAGCCACGAAGTTCTGGCTGACCATTCCTCCCGGCACGCGCTTGGTCGCAATGAAGGTCAAGGAGGCGGCATGAGGCCGAAGGGACTGGCCGTCCCGGTCTATCGACCGGGGCGGCTACGCCACAAAATGCCGACAAAGAGAGCTGTTCTGATAGGTTGGGGAGTGCGTCATCGGCAAAACTGTCATGCACGACAATGTGCCTAAGCGACAATTCCGCAAATTTTTCTACACAAAACCTACACAGGCAAAAATCGGGAGATTTTATCTTTATGTTTCAAGTCTTTGGACAAATCCAAAGATTTGGAGCGGGTGAAGGGAATCGAACCCTCGTCGTCAGCTTGGGAAGCTGCTGCTCTGCCATTGAGCTACACCCGCATTTCAACGACTTGGCTGGCCATTGGCGCGGCAGTTTGCGATCCGGTTTCCAGATCGCCTGCCAGGCGGCGCGTGAATGGCATCAGGATGGCGCTGTCGTCAACGTATCTTTCGCGGAATTGAATATGTCCTGAGCCTAGCGGTCGGTCAGCAGATCGGCCCATTCGGGATGCTTGCGGAATTGCGCCGCGACATAGGGGCATTGCGGCACGATGGTGAAGCCCTGCGCGCGCGCAGCGGCGACCATTGCCTCCACCAATTGCGCGGCGATTCCCTGTCCGCGTGCCTGCGGCGGGGTAAAGCTGTGATCGGCGATGCGCGCCTTTCCGCGCGCGCGCCACGTCAGTTCGGCGGGCACGTCGGTTCCGGCCACGGCGGCGCGAT
>JBGSLI010000169.1:0-5359 GCA_041740775.1 Alteraurantiacibacter sp.
GCGCAGGCCAAGCTGACACCCGATCGCGCGCGTTACATGGCGCATTCCGACTGGGTGTGCGATCCGGCCCGCAGCGTGCCCGCCGATGTCTGGCAGGCGGAAATCGGGGCAGAACAGGGCATGGCCCAGACCGCTGCCTGGTATCGCCGCCACGGCTGGCTGTAGCAACGCCGGTTGCCGCACCGCCAACCGTCTTCCCAGGCGACCTTGGCTGAGAAACTTTACAAAACTGCTTGCGCTAGCGCCCGCGCTTGATATGATTCGGCCAGGCAAATGTCGGGGAGGGCCCCGTGCCTAGTATGGGGGTATTCATGGCAAAAAGGGCAAAGCCCGTTTCCCGGCGGTCGTTCGTGGCGATCGTCACCGGCGCGGCTGCTGCCGCAATAGCTGCTCCGGCAGCGGCACAGCAGACCGATTCCGATCCGTCCGATCCGGTTGGCGGCGGGCGCAATTCCGGGATCACCGACAGCGATAGCGGTGCCAATGCGGACAAGGCGGGCAACGGGCGCGGCACCGGCATAACCGATGGCGATCCGTCCGATCCGGTCGGCAACGGCCAAGGCAGCAGGTCGGGCCTGACCGACAGCGATACCGGTGCCTATGCCGATGAGGCGGGCAATGGCAGCGGCGGCGGCAACGGTGGTGGTGGGATTTCCGATTCGGATTCTGGCGCGAACCGCGATTGCGGCGGGCGGGGCCGGGGCAGCACCACCGGCGTGAGCGACAGCGATTCAGGATCGTCCGCCGATCCGGGCGGCAATGGCCGCACCGGCATTACCGATGGTGACCCCACCGACACTGCCCGATATGGCCGCGGCCGCGGAAGCTGCGCTACCTAACGCAGCGGCCCGGTTCTTCCGGGGAGAGGGGCGGGGCGGCTTTCCTCCTCCTCGCCAATGGCAGCCGCATCGGCGAGGTTGAATGCAGGCGATTGCACCCGATACTGCGGCCAGAGCGCTGGAAATGCTCGTCGCTCCGCTCACGCCGGAGCAGTTTTTCGCGCAATATTACGAACGCCGGTTTTTCCGCAGCGGCATAAAGCATCCGCAGGTCGCGCAATTGCTCAGCCTCGACCGGATCGACGAGATCATCTCCGACAGCGAATTGCCGCGCGCCGCGCTCGGCATGGCAAAATCGGGCAATCCGGTTCCGGCGGGGGAATACACCCATCCCAATGGCACGATCGATCGCGGTGCGGTGCTCGACAATTTCCGCGACGGGGCCACCATCATCCTGCCGCAACTGCATTTTGCCGATGGCAGGCTGTATGATTTCTGCCTCGCGCTGGAACAGGATTTCGGTGCGCGGGTGCAGACCAACGTCTATCTCACCCCGCCCGGCGCGCATGGTTTCGGCGTGCATTACGATAATCACGATGTCTTCGTGATCCAGATCGCGGGCGCGAAGGAATGGGAAATCTACGGCGACCGCGACGGCTTGCCGTTTCGCGGCGAGGGTTTTCGCAAGGGCGTGGACGATACCGGCGAACTGAAGGAAACCTTCGTGCTGGAAGCGGGGGAATGCCTTTATGTGCCGCGCGGCACATCGCACCGCGCGCCCAATCACGGTAATGAGCCGAGCCTGCACATCACCGTGGGCATTCTGGTGCAGACCTGGGCCGAATTCATGCTGGAAGCCGTGGCCGAAGCATCGCTGCGCATCCCCGAAATGCGCCATTCGCTGCCGCGCGACCTGTTTTTCAACGCCGGGCGCGCGCAATCGGAACATGCCGAAACGTTCGGGCGGCTGATGCGGGAAATTGCCGACAAGGCCAGTTTCGACGCCACGCTGGCGGCATTTTCTGGCAATTTCATCCGCGCGCAGGGGCCGCGCCTGCGCGGTGCGCTGCTGGCGCTGGCCAAAGGCATCGGCACGGATGATCGGCTGCGGGTGCGCGAGCATATCCTCTTCAGTTTCGAAGGCGGCGAGGGGGATCGGCAGATCGTTCTGGCCGGATCGAGCATTCCGCTGTCAGACGGGCTTGCCGGACAATTGCAGGCGCGGATCGCTGCGGGAAGTCTCGCCAAGAGCGATTTCGCGGTGGAGGACGCCGAAGAACTTGGTGATGTGGTCGATTCGCTCGTGGCCTATGGCCTGCTCGTGGCCGGATAGCGATACCCGCGCCGGGTGCTGGACTTGGGCGGCGATGCGTCGCAAATTGCGCAGCATCGGGTGACAGCCGGGATTGGGGACAGACATGGCGACGATCAACCAGGAGTATTTCGAAAGGTTTGAAACCCTGCGTTTTGCCAAAGGGCAATCACCTTACGAAGAAGACTCTTCTCCGGATGTGATACTTGGCCCAAAGGGTGATGTGATAAAGTCGTTGGCCAATGGTGGATTAGTAGATCCTAAGCCTGTTGAGATTAACCCTCCATGCCAACTGGTCAGGATTGCTTGCGGACCTTTTGCCAATGAGGTCGCGGGCGGCAGTTGGTGGATGTCTGTTGCAAGCTATAATGAGATTTTTCTGGAATCTCGGGGCCGTGGAGTGCATGTTTCTGTGGGCATCCGTGAGATGTGCGCAGTGCCGGTCCCCTTCAATCCGATGACGATGATTGTGGTTGTTAAGGTCATGGCACCGCTCAGTGCCTACAGCGGTAAAGGAAATGCAGCGAAAGGCAGCTACAAATCGCTGAATCCGATCACGAAAGAGAAAAAAGCCTATCTGGACGAAACAGTTATTCCCAGAGGAATGATCGAGCAGCTTTACATTCCGGGTCTCTCATCGCCTGATCTCAGACGTCGAGCGCTATTTATTGTGGGATGGGAGTTGTTCGATGAAGCGGCGTCACGAAAGGGCTTCACGCCAATTCATAACATTCCTCGCTCGGTCTGACATCTACAGGAACGGTTCGTAGCCCGGTGGCAGTTCGCCTTCCGCAGGCACATCAACGCCCGGCGTGTGGATGCCGCATTCGGTTTTGTCCCAGCCGCGCCAGCGTCCGGCGCGCGGGTCTTCGCCGGGTTTCACTTTCGAGGTGCACGGCGCGCAGCCGACCGAGAGATAGCCTTCCGCTTCCAGCGGATGGCGCGGCAGATCATGCTTTGCGAAATAGGCTTCGAGATCGTCCTTGACCCAGTCGCCGAGCGGATTGATTTTCAGGCGACCGTCGTCAATTTCGAATCTGGGGATATTGTGGCGGGTCACCGACTGGAATGCCTTGCGCCCCGAGATCCAGCTGTTCAGCCCAGCCTTGGCGCGGGCCAGCGGCTCGACCTTGCGGATTTCGCAGCAGCCATCGGGATCGTAGGACCAGCGTAGGCCATTGCTGTCCTTTTCGGCCAGGACAGTCGGGTCGGGTTCGACGATATTGCTGTTCTTGATACCCAGCCTGCTGACCAGCGTATCCCGATAGGCCAGCGTTTCCGGAAACATTTTGAGCGTGTCGACAAAGGTCACCGGAATGGTCGGATCAACCGCTGCAACGAGATGGAGCAGGACCGCGCTTTCGGTACCGAAGGACGAAACTACGGCAACTTCGCCGAGGCGGCGCTCGTCGAACAGGGTCTTGAGCATTGTCGATGTGTCGACCCCTTCGAAACGCTGGTTCAGGGCATCGGCATCGGCCTGGACGAAATCCGGACGGACATCGATCGTGTCGATCTTGCGTGCTGGTTCACCCATGACGAAGCTTCCAGATTGGCGCGCGCTGGTCGGTTGTCGCCTGATAGACATGCTCGTAGCGGCCCAGAGCTTCTTCCATCAGTCTGGGGTTGATCGGGGAATCCGGCGCGAAGGCATCGAAGCCGCAACGCTTGAGATAGGCAATCTGGTCGACCAGCACATCCCCGCTGGCGCGCAATTCGCCAGTATAGCCCGATTCACGCAAAATCTGCGCCGACGAATAGCCGCGACCATCGCCAAATGTGGTAAAATCAATCTCGATCAGCGACAGCCGGTCAAGATAGGGCAGCAGCTGCCGGGCATCTTCGCCAGCCTCGATGCGCACGGCGGTGGCATTCGACTGATCGAGGAAGGAATCGAGCGAGACCGCCGGTTCTTCATGGATTTCGTCATCGCGCAAGCGGATAGCATCAACCATAGATCGCCTCCTTGAACTTTTCCATGCCGACACGGCGGTAGGTATCGATGAATCGCTCCCCGTCCTCGCGTTGCTCGAGATAGAGGTCGGTGACGGTCTCGATTGCGTCGATCACGCCATCTTCGGTGAAACCGGGGCCAGTGATCTTGGCGAGACTGGCGTCTTCCGCGCCGGATCCGCCGAGCAGCAGCTGATAGTTTTCCGTACCCTTCCGGTCGACACCCAATATGCCGATATGACCGGCATGGTGGTGACCGCAGGCGTTGATGCAGCCCGATATCTTGAGTTTCAGTTCGCCCAGTTCCCGCTGCCGACCAAGATCAGCAAAGCGCTCGCTGATTTTCTGAGCGAGGGGGATTGAACGGGCATTGGCAAGACTGCAATAGTCGAGTCCGGGGCAGGCGATGCTGTCGGTGATCAGGTCAAGATTGGCCGGCGCCAGGCCTGCCTCATCAAGCTTTTGCCAAAGCGTATAGAGATCGCTCTTCTTCACGTGGGGCAGCACGATATTCTGGCTGTGGGTCACGCGCAGCTCGTCAAAGCTATATTGTTCGGCCAGATCCGCCATCAGGTCGATCTGGGCCGACGATGCATCGCCAGGGATACCGCCGCGCGGCTTCAGGCTGATCGTTGCGATCGCATAGCCGGATTGCTTGTGCGCCGATATATTCTGATCGACCCAGAGGGCAAAATCAGGATCCGACAGGTCGAGGTCGTCGCTTGCCTGCTGCTCGAAAGGCGGGTCGGCGAAAAATTCAGTAATCCGCGCCAGTTCCTCGATCGCGGGATCAAGGCCGAGTTTCTTGATATGGGCAAATTCCTCCTCGACCTGACGCGTATATTCTTCCGCACCGAGCTCGTGCACCAGGATCTTGATCCGGGCCTTATATTTGTTATCGCGCCGCCCGTAGCGGTTATAGACCCGCAGACAGGCCTCGGTATAGCTGATCAGGTCGTCCGCTGGCACGAAACCACGAATTTCCGGAGCGATCATCGGGGTCCGTCCCATGCCGCCGCCGACAAAGAATTTTGCGCCCAGTTCGCCCGCGTCATTGTGCACCAGCTGGATGCCGATATCGTGCAGTCGCATCGCTGCCCGGTCGGTGTCGCTGGCGATCACGGCAAATTTGAATTTCCTGGGAAGATAGGAAAACTCCGGATGGAAGCTTGACCATTGCCGCAATATTTCGGCCCAGGGACGCGGATCGGCGATTTCATCGGCTGTTGCGCCGGCAAACTGATCGGAGGAGATGTTGCGGATGCAATTGCCGCTGGTCTGGATCGCGTGCATTTCCACCGATGCCAGATCGGCC
>JBGSLI010000170.1:0-3731 GCA_041740775.1 Alteraurantiacibacter sp.
AATCAGCAATCTTGCCATCGCGGTTGAAAGCGCATCGAGAAGAAGCAGGCCCGGCAGCGTGGTCAGCACCAGCAGCGCGCTGATCGTCAGCGCCGAACGCTCCGCCTCGCGCAGGACAAACCGGATTTCGCTCAGTGCCAGCAGCCCGGCCATGATGTTGAGCGCCAGCACCGCTTCCACCGGCGTAATCGCCAGCGCGAGGATCGGCACCAGCAGGATGCCGAATCCGAACCCCGTCAGCCCGCGAATGAAGGCCGCGCCCAGCGTGGCGATGGCGGCAACCGCGATCTGCAAGGCGCTGAATCCGGAAAGAAACTCCAACGCCTAGCCGCGCAAATCTGGCGGGGTGGCAGCATCCCTCAGCATGGCGATTGCCTCATCAAGGCTCATCACCTGCTGTTGCTGCTCGCCCAGCGTGCGGACGGCCACACTGCCTTCCTCCGCCTCGCGCTTGCCCACCACCAGCAGATGCGGGACTTTTGCCAGGCTGTGTTCGCGCACCTTGTAATTGATCTTCTCGTTCCTGAGATCGCTCTCGACCCGGATTCCCGCCGCTTCCAGCCGGGTCACCGCTTCCCTGGCATAATCGTCGGCGTCCGAAACGATGGTGGCCACCACCGCCTGCACCGGCGCGAGCCACACCGGCAGACGACCGGCGAAATGTTCGATCAGAATGCCGATGAAGCGCTCGTACGAACCGAAGATCGCGCGGTGGAGCATCACCGGGCGGTGCTTTTCCCCGTCCTCGCCGACATAGCTGGCATCGAGCCGTTCGGGCAGCACGCGATCGCCCTGGATCGTGCCCACCTGCCACGTGCGGCCGATAGCATCGGTGAGGTGCCATTCCAGCTTGGGGGCATAAAAAGCGCCTTCGCCGGGCAGTTCCTCCCAACCATAATCATCGTTCGCCATGCCCGCTTCGGCCACCGCGTCGCGCAATTCCTGTTCGGCCTTGTCCCAATCGGCATCCGATCCGAAACGCGCATCGGGCCGCAGCGCCAGCTTGACGTGATAGCTGAAGCCGAAATCGGAATAGACGCTGTCCGCCAGCGCGCAGAAGGCGCGCACTTCCTCCACCACCTGGCGCTCGGTGCAGAAGATATGTGCATCGTCCTGCGTGAACTGGCGCACGCGCATCAGCCCGTGCAGCGCGCCGTGGGGTTCGTTGCGGTGGCAGCAGCCCATTTCGCCCAGCCGGATCGGCAGATCGCGATAGGAAGTGATGCCCTGCTTGAACACCAGCACATGCGCCGGACAATTCATCGGCTTGATCGCCATCCATGCCGCATCATCTGCCACGCTGGGGTGCGATCCGGCATCGGTTTCGTCCACTTCGGGCACCATGTCGGGCACGGCGAACATGTTCTGCGCATATTTGCCCCAATGGCCCGATTGGGTCCACTGGCGCACATCCATCAATTGCGGGGTCTTGATCTCGCGGTAACCGCTGGAGTCCATCCGGCGGCGCATATAGGCCTCCAGCTCGCGCCAGATGCGATAGCCCTTGGGGTGCCAGAACACGCTGCCGTGGGCTTCTTCCTGCAGATGGAACAGGTCCATTTCCCGGCCCAGCCTGCGGTGATCGCGCTTGGCGGCCTCTTCCAGCCTTGTGAGATGCGCGGTCAACTGCTTCTTATTGAGCCAGCCGGTGCCGTAGATGCGCGTCAATTGGGCATTTTTCTGGTCGCCGCGCCAGTAAGCGCCCGCCACGCGCATCAGCTTGAAGGCTTCCGCGTCGAGCTTGCCGGTGGAGGCGAGATGCGGGCCGCGGCACATGTCGAGCCAGGCGCCGTCCGAACCCGGCTGGCCCGACCAATATACCGTCAATTCTTCGTTTTCGGGCAATTCCTGCGCCCATTCGGCCTTGAAGCTTTCGCCATCGGCCCGCCATTTGTCGATCAGCTGCTGGCGGCTCCAGACCTCGCGCACCAGCGGCTTGTCCGCCCGGATGATCTCGCGCATCGCCTCCTCTATCTGCGGCAGATCGTCCACGCTGAAGGGATCGCGATTGTCGGGGGCCTTCACGTCGTAATAGAAGCCGTCATCGGTGGCGGGGCCGAAGGTGATTTGCGTGCCCGGCCACAGCGCCTGCACCGCTTCGGCCAGCACATGGGCATAATCGTGCCGCACCAGTTCGAGCGCCTCGGCCTCGTCACGCGCGGTTATTATTGCCAGATCGCTGTCGCCTTCGAAGGGGCGGCCCAAATCGCGCACCTCGCCGTTCACCCGCGCGGAGAGCGCGGCCTTTGCCAGCCCCGGCCCGATCGCGGCGGCGACATCGGCGGGAGTGCTGCCCGGTTCCATTTCGCGCACCGAACCATCGGGCAGGCGGATTGTGAGCATTTCTGTCATGCACCGCCACCTAGTGCCTAAGCGCAGGGTCGCCAAGCCTGCAATCGCCCTTGCGGCGGGGGATTTGTGCCGCATAGGGTTGCGGCATGACCGCGATCCGTTCCCATCCTTCGCCCGAAGGCATTCCGATTGCCTTCCGCCATACCGCTGGCGATGGGCCGGCGCTGGTGTTCCTGCCCGGCTATAAGTCCGACATGGCGGGCAGCAAGGCGTCAGCCGTGTTCGATCATTGTCGAGACCGGGCCCGCGAATGTCTGCTGCTGGATTATTCGGGCTGCGGGATGAGCGGGGGCGATTTTGCCGAGGGCACGCTCAGCCGCTGGCGCGACGAAGTGCTGGCGCTGATCGATGCGCAGGTGGCGAGCGAACAGGTGATCCTGGTCGGTTCGTCGATGGGCGGCTGGCTGATGCTGCTGGCGGGGCTGGCGCTGGGCGCACAAGGGCGTGGGCGATTGGCGGGGCTGGTCGGCATTGCCGCAGCGCCGGACTTTTCCGAATGGGGCTATACCGGCGCACAAAAGTGGCAATTGCGTAGCGGCGAGACGGTGTTCGAGGAGAATCCTTACGGACCCGAACCGACGCCGACCTACGCGAGGTTCTGGCACGATGCCGAAACGCTGAAGCTGCTGGGCGGGCCGATCGCGCTGACCTGCCCGGTGCGGCTGCTGCACGGGCAGGATGACCGGGACGTGCCCCCCGATATATCGCTCCGCCATGCCGCCGCGCTCGCCAGCGAGGATGTGCAGGTGACGCTGGTGAAGGGCGGCGATCACCGGCTTTCGCGCGATGGCGATATCGCGCTGCTGTTGCGCACGCTGGAAACGCTGGCATGACCGACTTCTCCGTCCTCGATCTGGTGCCCGTCCGCGAAGGCAGCTCGGTTGCCGAAGCGATTGCCGATGCGGGCAGGCTGGCGCAGGTGGCAGAGGATGCGGGCTATCGGCGTTTCTGGGTGGCCGAACACCATGCCAGCGTCGGGATCGCGGGCGGTCCGACTGCGGTGGTGCTGGCGCATATCGGCCATGTCACCAGCACCATCCGCATCGGCGCGGGCGGTATCATGCTGCCCAACCACAATCCCTTCGTGATCGCCGAACAATTCGGAGCGCTCGATGCGCTGTTTGCCGGAAGAGTCGATCTCGGCCTTGGCCGCGCGCCCGGTTCGGCGCCGATCATCGGACAGGCCTTGCGCAAGGATCTGGCGCGGGCTTCGGAATATTTCCCGCAGGACGTGGTCGAACTGCGCGCGCTGCTGACCGGCGATGTGGGCCTGCCGATCACCGCCACGCCGGGGCTGGGGGCAAAGGTGGAATTGTGGATGCTCGGCTCCAGCCTGTTCGGCGCGCAATTGGCGGCGCGGCTGGGCCTGCCCTATGCCT
>JBGSLI010000171.1:0-2265 GCA_041740775.1 Alteraurantiacibacter sp.
ACCCGCAAAGGCGCCGCCGCAGATGAACAGGATGTTGGTGGTGTCAACCTGCAGGAATTCCTGCTGCGGATGCTTGCGCCCGCCCTGCGGCGGCACGCTCGCGGTGGTGCCCTCCATCAGCTTGAGCAGCGCCTGCTGGACTCCTTCGCCCGAAACATCGCGGGTGATCGAGGGGTTTTCGGCCTTGCGGGTGATCTTGTCGATCTCGTCGATATAGACGATGCCCTGCTGCGCCTTTTCGACGTTGTAATCGGAAGATTGCAGCAGCTTGAGGATGATGTTTTCCACATCCTCGCCCACGTAACCCGCCTCGGTCAGCGTGGTGGCGTCGGCCATGGTGAAGGGCACATCGAAGGTGCGCGCCAGCGTTTGCGCCAGCAACGTCTTGCCCGAACCCGTGGGGCCGACGAGCAGGATGTTGGACTTGGCGAGTTCGACCTCGTTGCTGCCCTTGCCGCTGTGTTTCAGCCGCTTGTAATGATTGTGCACCGCTACGCTCAGCACGCGCTTGGCGCGTTCCTGCCCGATCACGTAATCATTGAGCGTATCGCAGATATCGCGCGGGGTGGGGATGCCGCCGTCCTTGCGCCCGGCAAGCCCGCCCTTGGCCTCTTCCCGGATGATATCATTGCACAGTTCCACGCATTCATCGCAGATGAACACGGTGGGCCCGGCAATCAGCTTGCGCACCTCATGCTGCGATTTGCCGCAGAAGCTGCAATACAGCGTGCTCTTGCTATCGGTTCCGCTCAACTTGGTCATAGTCCTTCATCCAGTGCGCCCATTTGCCCTTAAGCGCAAGACGCGGGAATCGACAGCCCTTCGTGGGACAGCGTTCCGCAATATCAATTCTGGCCGTGTATGACACCCCCGCCTTGCACCATACTGAAGGGGCAGGGTTGCCAAAATGCTACAATTTGCCTGCGAGTGATTGGCCAGCCTATTCCTTGTCGCCGGTGGGGGCGCCGCCCGATCCGCTGGGCTTGCCCGTTTCGTCATCCTTGGGCCGGTGTGCAAATACCGCATCGACGATGCCGAACTTCAGCGCCTCATCGGCTTCGAGGAAGGTATCACGATCCAGCGCGCGTTCGATATCGGTCAGGCTCTGACCGGTATATTGCACGTAAAGATCGTTCATCCGGGCGCGGATACGCAGGATTTCCTTGGCCTGGATTTCGATGTCGGAGGCCATGCCGCGCGCGCCGCCGCTGGGCTGGTGAACCATGATCCGCGCATTGGGCAGCGCCACGCGCATTCCCGGTTCGCCCGCCGCCAGCAGGAAACTGCCCATGCTGGCCGCCTGGCCGATGCACACGGTGCGGACCTTGGGCTTGATATATTGCATGGTGTCGTGGATCGCCATGCCTGCCGTCACCACGCCGCCGGGCGAATTGATGTACATCGAAATGTCATTGCTGTTCTCGCTTTCGAGGAACAGCAATTGGGCCACGATCACGCTGGCCATATTGTCTTCCACCTGGCCGGTGATGAAGACGATGCGTTCGCGCAGCAGGCGGCTGAAAATGTCGAAGCTGCGTTCGCCACGGCTGGTCGATTCGACAACGACCGGCACCAGTTGGCCGGTGATGGGATCATGGGTAAACTGGTCTCTGGTGTCGCCGAACAGGTCGAGCATGCGAGCGTTCCTCTCGTGTCGCTGATAAGGCGCCTATGTCGCCCTGCAGCTCGCCAAGTTCAAGGGGGTTGCGGCTCGCGCTTGTGGAGCCTGCAACTTGCGGGCAGAAAGGGCGGCATGAAACATCTCTTCCTGCTGGGTGCTGCTGCCGTTTCGCTCTGTGTTTCGGCGCCGGTATCGGCACAGGATCGCGTCTTCATCGATCGAACCGTGGATGAAGCCGCGCGGCACCATGCCCGCCGCATCGCCCAGATCGATGAGGGGGCGGGACTGAACGCGGTTATCGTGCATGACAGTGATCCGGGGCCGGAAGCCGTGACGTTGCAGGCGATCACGCCGCTCCATGGCCGCACCGTGCTGGTGAAGGACAATATCGAAACGCGCGAATGGCCCACCACGGCGGGCAGTCTGGCGCTGGCCAGCAACATGACCGGCCGCGATGCGCCGCTGATCGCCCGCCTGCGCGCCAATGGCGGAATGGTGCTGGGCAAGACGAATCTTTCCGAATGGGCCAATTTCCGCTCCTCCGACAGTTCCAGCGGCTGGAGCGCGGTGGGCGGGCAGGCGCGCAATCCGCACGCCACCGACCGCACGCCCTGCGGTTCTTCCTCAGGCAGCGGCGCGGCGGT
>JBGSLI010000172.1:0-9343 GCA_041740775.1 Alteraurantiacibacter sp.
GCGGATTTGCCCAACCCGGCCGCTTCACGCCGAAGGAGCGCGAGGCCTTGGGGGTGATGGGGCTGGGCCCGCAAACCGATCGCGCTGAACTGCGGCGGCGTTATTCGGCGCTGGTGCGGCGCTTTCACCCGGACAGGAACGGCGGGGATCGCAGCCATGAGGCGCGGTTGCAACAGGTGGTGGAAGCCTATCAATTGCTGCGCCGGGCGGCGGCGCTGGCCTAGGCCATTGTCTTAGCCGCCCATTGCGCCGATCGTGGCCTTGTAGGCATCGCGCGCTTGCAGGCGTGACTGATAGGCGCGGAAGGCGGGGCGATCGGTCAGCGTGCCGAAATTGAGCCCCCAGTCGATCTGGCTGCCCAGATAGACATCGGCCATGGTGAAGCGCGCGCCGCAGATAAAATCATGCCGCCCGAACCAGTCATCCAGCGTATCGACCACGCGATCATAGCTGCCGAAGCCGACCGTTCCCTGCTGTTTGGCGCTGGCCGGTTCCCATCCCATCGCCTTGTTGGTGACGGCGGTTTCCAGTGGCCCGGCGGCGAAGAACAGCCAGCGGAAATAATCCGCCTTCTCGCCTTCGCGCGGCAGCAAATGGGGGGCTTCCATTTCGGCAAGATAATGGCAGATCGCCGCGCATTCGCTCACCACGCGGTCGCCTTCTTCGGCATGATGGATGATGGTGGGCACCTTGCCCATCGGATTGGCGGCGAGCAGCGCGGCGGGCTTGGCATCCCAATCCACCATCGCCAGCTGTGGCGCAACACCTGCTTCGGCAAAGGCCCATTGGGCGATCAGCGCGCGGCTCATCGGGTTGAAGAACAGGGTATAGGCAGCCATCGGTCATCTCCGGCGAGTCGCAAGGAACATTATGCGAACACGGGCCGCAAGATCAACCGTTCTCGCACAATTCCTTCAATTGTGCGGCGCAGGCCTGCCACCCTTCGGCAAAGCCCATTTCCTCGTGCCGCTCCCGGTCCTCCTCGTTCCAGTGGCGGGCGCGGGCGGTGTAGCGTGTGCCATTGCCTTCAGGGGCCACTTCCCAGATGCCGATCATGAACGGGCCTGAAGGTTCGAGATCGCCCGTCACCGCATCGGTGCTGGCAAAGCGGCGGCCTTCTTCATAGGCCAGATATATGCCGCGATGCGGATGCACTTCGCCATCGGGGCCATACATCGTCACATCGCAGCGCCCACCGGGCCATTTCTCGTCCACATCGAACACCGCGCGCCACGGCCTTGGGCACCACCATTCTTCCTGGCGCCGGGTCATCACCTCCCACACCTTTGCAGGCGGGGCGTCGATGAAGGTGGTGACGCTGAGTTCGTTCATGGGAGGTCTCCATCAGTCCCGGTCGGGCGCGCCGAGCGGGAAGAATTTGCGATAGGGGCGCGCAGCGTCGACGCACAGCATCACCGGTTCGAGCGCCAGCAGTTCCGCCCGCAGTGCGCGCAGGTGAGGGCAGTCAGCGGGGATTTTCAGCACCCAATCGGCATAGAACAGCGCCGGCGCAGCAGCGCAGGTTACCAGGCTGACATGCGGAGGCAATCCGACAACGCCTAGCCAGCGCTCCAGCCAGCGATAGGCCTTTTGCAAACCCTCCCGCCCGGCGGCGACTTCGCCCGGATGGGGATTGTCGCCATCGGCAATGAAGGCAGCTACCACGCGGCTCATATTGCCCATCACGTAATTGTCGAACACCCGGTCGATCATCCGCGCCCGCGCAGCCTCGTTCGCATCGGCGGGGATCAGCGGCGCGTCGCCGGGGTGATGCACCGCCAGATATTCGATGATGCTGGTGGCTTCCACCACCACCCTTTCGCCGTCTCGCAGGACCGGAAACTTGCCTGCCGGATGCGCTGCGGCGACAAAGGCGGAATTGTCCGGATGGCCGGGATCGACCATGCGCAGGCGATGATCGGTGCCATTGGCGTAGAGCGCGATCTGCGCCTTCCAGGTGTAGCTGGAGAAGGGGTGGCCGTAGAGTTCGAGCATTCTATTCTCCCGCAATCGCCGCTTCGATAGCGGCATGATCGATCTTCTGCATCATCATAAGCGCTGTAAAGGCGTGTCTGGCAGCAGCCGGATCGCCGCGTTTCCGGCGCCCGGGTGATACCAGAAGCAGTTGACGGCCTTGGGTGTCTCAGTCACGCCGCCTTGCCGACAAGCCCCACCGCCGCGCCCGCCGGATCGATGGTGACGATGATGCGATCCCCGCCCGGCACATCTTGCGGACCCATCAGCACGGTTCCGCCATTGGCTTCTACCGCCGAAGCAGCCGCGCCGATGTCGGCCACGCGGAAATAGGGCAGCCAGGCATTCGGCAT
Source organism: Alteraurantiacibacter sp. (assembly GCA_041740775.1). Taxonomy (GTDB): domain Bacteria; phylum Pseudomonadota; class Alphaproteobacteria; order Sphingomonadales; family Sphingomonadaceae; genus Alteraurantiacibacter. Next base: position 2,328 of record JBGSLI010000172.1, read on the forward strand.
CCCTTCGGGCTTCATCGATCCGATCGCGCCAACCCCGGTTTCGCGGTGGTTGAGGAACTTGTAGATGTGATCGCCCGGCATCGGCATTTCGCCCGCCACTTCCCAGTCGAACAAGGCGGTATAGAAATCGATCTGTTCGGCTGCGGCATCGGTATTGAGCTCGTTCCAGGCGCAATGGCCGAGGGTGTCGGGCATGAACACGCCGCTCTGCGCATCGGGATTGTCGGCAGGCGGGGTCGGGTCCATCAGGTAGAAAGGCGCGCCCTGCGGGTCGGCGAGCATCGCCATCCGGCCCACGCCCTCCATGGTAACGGCGGGGATGTGCACCACCGCGCCCATCGCGGTGGCTTCGTCCAGCTTGGCATCGACATCGCCGACATCGAAATAGGTGACCCAGCCCGGAGCAGCGCCTCCCGCCAGCATTCCTTCGGTCAGCGTCAAGACGCCGCCCTGAAAGCCTCCGTCGGCCAGCGCAATCATCCGGTATTCGCTGCCATTGGGCATGGCCATGCCTTCAGCCGCAATGTCCCATCCGATTACCGCGCGATAGAACGGCGCGACGCCCGCCGGATCGGGGCTCATCAGTTCGTACCAGACGGGAAACCCGCTCATGCCTGCCTTCCCATCGTGAAGATCGGCGCAAAGCCGCCCCAGATCATCCGCATCCCGTCAAATGGCATGTCGCCCATATCCTGCCAGAAGGGATCGCTTTCCATCCTGGCGTGTGCGGCATCGCAGGTGGCCTTGTCGGGCCAGATCATCCACGAAAAGACGATCTTCTCGCCGGGTTCGGCCCTGGTTGCCATGCGAAAATCGGTAACCTTGCCGTCGGTCACATCCTCTTCCCACGCCTCGACGATTTCGGTCACGCCATATTCGGCAAACTTGGCGGCGGCGCTTTCCGCCATCGCACGATAGGCATCCTTCCTGCCTTCGGGCACTGCGATCAGAAATCCCTGCACATACATCTTCGCCTCCTCCAGCTTGGCCCCAATAGCTTGTTGCAGCCATACAATAGCACGTCTAGGCACCGATACGCGATGAACGACATGACCAGCACCAACGAATCCGCCTCCACCATCCTTGCCGCACCGGACACGCAGGTGGACGTGCGCAAGACGTTCGGCATCGATATCGACATGCAGGTGCCCGCCTTCAGCAAGGCGGACGAGCGCGTGCCCGATCTGGACGAGAGCTATGTTTTCGATCCGGACACTACGCTCGCGATCCTGGCGGGCTTTGCCTTCAATCGCCGGGTGATGATCCAGGGCTATCACGGCACCGGTAAATCGACCCATATCGAACAGGTCGCTGCGCGACTCAACTGGCCCACCATCCGCATCAATCTGGATGCCCACATCAGCCGGATCGATCTGATCGGCCGCGATGCCATCGTGCTGCGCGACGGATTGCAGGTGACCGAGTTCCGCGAAGGGCTGCTGCCCTGGGCCTTGCAGCATCCGGTGGCGCTTGTGTTCGACGAATATGACGCGGGGCGGCCCGATGTGATGTTCGTGATCCAGCGTGTGCTCGAACAGGCGGGCAAGCTTACCCTGCTCGACCAGAACCGGGTGATCCGCCCCGATCCGCATTTCCGCCTGTTCGCCACCGCCAATACCGTGGGGCTGGGCGATACCAGCGGGCTGTATCACGGCACGCAGGCGATCAATCAGGGACAGATGGACCGGTGGAACATCGTCGTCGGCCTGAATTACCTGCCCGCCGAAACCGAACGCGCCATCGTGGGCACGAAAACCACGCTGGACGAAAAGCTGGTGGCCGACATGGTGCGGGTGGCCGATCTGACCCGGCAGGGCTTCATGAACGGCGATATCTCCACCGTGATGAGCCCGCGCACGGTGATAACCTGGGCGCAGAACACCGAGATTTTCGGCGATGCGGGCTTCGCCTTCCGGTTGAGCTTCCTCAACAAATGCGACGAGGCCGAACGGATGCTGGTGGCCGAATATTACCAGCGCGTGTTCGGCACCGAACTCCCCGAAAGCGTCGTCGCCAAGGCTTGACGGGCAGGGGCGGCCTGCGGCTCCCGCTTGCAGCCCCCCTTGCGCGGCGGCTTCGCGTGTAGCACTTGTGTGCAATCACAGCTTTTGCGCGAAAAGGGTCTGCTGTTCCGATGAAGATCACCTCTGCATTTGCCGCATTGGCGCTGGCGCTGCTCGCGACACCTGTTGCCGCCGAAGAACCGATGGCCAACCGCGCGACGCTGGAAAACGATGTGCGTGTACTCGCTTCCGATGCGATGCAGGGGCGCGAGGCGGGGACGCCGGGGTATGACCGGGCGGCCGACTATGTCGCCGCGCGGTTCGAAACGCTTGGCCTGCAACCGGGCGGCGATGCGGGGGGGTGGTTCCAGAACTTTTCGCTGGTGCGCCATTCGGCGGCGAGCGACAGCCGCCTCGCGCTTGTCGACAGCCATGGCAATGCGATCAAGGCCCGCTTTGGCGATGATTTCGTTGGCGGTGGCATGGCCAGCGCGGGCGGGGAGGACGGGCGTGGCGCCGTGGATGCACCACTGGTGTTCGTCGGCTACGGCCTCGACATGCCCGAACACGGGCACACCAGTTTCGAAGGCGTTGATCTGGCGGGCAAGGTGGCGCTGTGGGTATTCGATCAGCCCGATGATATCGATCCGCTGCTGGCGATGCACATGCAGCAATCGATGGCGGATCGCTTCGCCGCGTCGGGCGCGGTGGGATCGATCATGCTATGGACGAGCGAACTCGGTATGGCGGTGCCGTGGTCACGCGGACGCAATTTCTTTGCCCGCACCGGTGGCACGACCTGGGTTGGCCCAGACGGGGTGGCGCATGACGACGGCGGCGATCTGGAATTCCACTTCGTCGCTTCGCCTGACTTGTCGCGCAGGCTGATGCAGGGGCAGCCGTTCGATTACGACGACATCACCGCCGCGCAGGCGAACGATATGGCCCCCATGCCCAGCTTCGAGATCGGAATGCGCGCGCGCGCCAGCTATGCCAATGCGCTGGAGCCGGTGGCCGATACCGCCAATGTCATCGCGGTTCAGCCGGGCACCGATCCGGCGGTGGCGGATCAATATGTGGTGATTACCGCGCATCTCGATCATGTCGGGATCGAGGCCGGGCACAGCGAGCGCAACGACCGGCTGTTCAACGGCGCGATGGACAATGCCAGCGGGGTTGCCACCATGCTGGAAATGGCGCGCCTGCTTTCTGCCGAGCCGCCCCGCCGCCCGGTGCTGTTCGTGGCGCTGGGGGCGGAGGAGATGGGGCTGCTGGGTTCATCCTATCACGCCGCCAATCCGGGGCTGGAAAGCGGGCATCTGGCGGTAAACGTCAATGTCGACATGCCGATCCTCACCTGGCCGTTCAGCGATGTGGTGGCCTTTGGCGCGGACCGCTCCAATATCTGGAGCGCGGTGGGCGCGGCGGTGAGCGAATTCCGGCTGAAACTGGTGCCCGATCCCAATCCGGACGAGGGATTCTTCTTCCGTTCGGATCAATATTCCTATGTCCGGCGCGGGATACCGGCGGCCTATCTCGATCTCGGCTTCGGCAATGGCGGCGATGTGGCGCAAACCGATTTCCTCGGCGCGCATTATCACCAGCCTTCGGATGAGGCCGGATTGCTCGATTACGAACAGCTCGGCCGGTTTGCCGACATGGCGACGCTGGTGGCGCGCAATATTGCCGACATGCAGGCGCAGCCCGCCTGGCTGCCGGGCGATTTCTTCGGCACCACCTTCGGCGGCCCGGTGGCGGAAAGCGAATAGGCGAGGCGGCGGGGCGCTCACCTGCGGTTCACGGCGAAACCCGCAATGCGCGCGCTCCGGTCAGCCCCCGGCTGCCATCACCGATCTGATGCGATGCGCCATGCTACTTATACTCTCGCCAATGCTGTGTTGCCCTGCTAATACAGCCGGGTGAGCGGCATGTGGCGTAATCCTTTTTCCCGGCGTGGGCGCGATGATGCGGCGGACCCGTGGTCGGTGCGCGATCTGGCGCTGGAAAATGCCCCCTGGTCGCCGCTGCACGGTCTGGATGAAGGGGCCGGTGACGATCGGGAAGGGGATTATCCTCCCGGCTATTATCCCGCGCCCGCCCCTGCGCCAAAGGGCTGGCGAAGGTTCCTGCCGCGGCGGATGCAGGGCAAATCATGGCTGTGGTGGATCAGCCGCTGGATCGCCGCCACGCTGATGCTGTTCATCGTGCTGGTGGGCTATCTTGCGATTACCGCGCCGCTCAGCAAATCGCTCCAGCCGATTGCCCCGCCGCAGATCACCCTGCTTGCCGCCGATGGCACGCCGATTGCGCGCAATGGCGCGGTGGTGGATGCGCCAGTGCTGGTGGCCGATCTGCCGCAGCATGTGATCCAGCCCTTTCTGGCGATCGAGGACCGGCGGTTCTACAGCCATTGGGGGGTGGACCCGCGCGGCATCGCGCGTGCTGCATTCACCGGAGTGGGCGGCGGTTCCACGATCACCCAGCAGCTGGCCAAGTTCACCTTTCTCACCCCCGAACAGACGCTGACCCGCAAGGCGCGAGAGGCCCTGATTGCCTTCTGGCTGGAAGCCTGGCTGACCAAGGACGAGATTCTCGAACGCTATCTGTCCAACGCCTATTTCGGCGACAACATGTATGGCATCCGCGCCGCCAGCCTGCATTATTTCTTTCGCCAGCCGGAAAATCTGCGCCCTGAACAGGCGGCGATGCTAGCGGGGCTGTTGCAGGCTCCCAGTCGCCTTGCTCCCACGCGCAATCCCGATCTTGCCGCCGCGCGCTTTGCGCTGGTGAAAGGGGCGATGGTGGCGGCGGGGTATATTTCGCAGGCCGAAGCGGACGCGATGGCGGTGCCCGCGCTGGATGTGCGCACCCGCAATGATCTGCCCACGGGCACCTATTTCGCCGATTGGGCGCTGCCCGAAGCGCGGGCCAATTCGGACATTTCCTATGCGCGCCTCACGCTCACCACCACGCTCGATTCGCGATTGCAGGACATCGCCCGCCAAGCGGTGGAGCGCGCCCCGCTGGGCAATGCGCAGGTAGCGCTGGTAGCGATGCGCCCAAATGGCGAAGTGGTGGCGATGATCGGCGGGCGCGATTATGCCGCCAGCCCGTTCAACCGCGCCACGCAGGCGCGCCGCCAGCCCGGCTCCACCTTCAAGCTGTTCGTCTATCTCGCCGCGCTCAGGAACGGGTGGAGCCCGGATGACACCATTGCCAATACCGAATTTGCCGAGGGCAGCTATCGCCCCGTCAACGCCAATGGCCGTTATTCGGACAGCATCACCCTGCGCGATGGCTTTGCCCAATCATCCAATGTGGCGGCGGTGCGGCTGCTGAACGCGGTGGGGAGCGAGGCGGTGATAGAAACCGCGCGCGAACTTGGCGTAACATCGCCGCTGGCGGCGGGCGATCCCAGCCTGGCACTGGGCACATCGACGCTAAGCCTGATCGAGCTTACTGCCGCCTATGCCGGAGTGGCGGCAAATTCCTTCCCCATAGAACCGCGCGCCTTCCCGCTGGAGGAGGAAGGCTGGTTCGACTGGCTATGGAACGGGCGCGGCAGCCTCAATTCCTCCGATCATGCCGCGATCGAGGATATGCTGCGCGCGGCGATCAACCGCGGCACCGGGCGCGCGGCGACGCTTTCGATCGCCAATTTCGGCAAGACCGGCACCACGCAGGACAACCGCGATGCGCTGTTCGTCGGCTATGCGGGCGAGGGGCAACAGAGGCTGGTGGTGGGGGTGTGGATCGGCAATGATGACAACACCCCGCTGGCGGGCGTTTCGGGCGGCGGATTGCCCGCGCGCATCTGGCGCGATTTCATGCAGCGTGCATTGGGCGCCAAAGCCGCTCCGCCACGCCCGACGCCTTCGCCCGATCCCAGCGGTCCGGTGGAGCCGATGGACGTGCCCCGGCTGGAAGACATTCCGCTGGGCGAGGGCCGCCGCCTGATCATCCGTGACGGCGAGGCGGTGCTGGTCACCGATATCGATGGCGTGCCGGTGGAAGTGGGCGTCGACGGGAACGGCGCGCGCTTCGAGGTTGACGAGGCGGCATTGGAACGGCGGGTTGAGGAAGAACTCCGGCGCGTGGGCGAGCCTGCGCCGCCGTAGTCAAATCGCGAGTCCCCGCCTGTGCGGGGACTCACATTCAAGCCTGCGGCGTGACCAGATATTTCTCCCCCGTCGCCATTTGCGCGTAATCCATCATCGCCTCCTTGGTCAGCATTTCTTCCAGCCCGACGCGGGCCTTGTAATGGCTGGCAAAGGTGGTGGTGAGGCCGCTCACCACGCGCTGGCGCAGGCCCATCAGCGTGGGCAGATCGCAGCTGGCGAGGAAGGGCATCAGCAGCCAGCCCGAAACCGTCCAGCCAAAGCCGTAGCTGGGGGTAAGGATGGTGGGCGACAGGTCGAGCCTGCCGTAGATATACATCTTCTTGGGCTGATCGGAGCCATAGCGGCTGTATTCGGTCAGTTTCGCCGCCGCCACCCGTTCCATCGCGCGCAGGCAGGCATCTGTGGTGGTGCCGCCGCCGATGGGATCGAAGCCGATGAAGGCCTGCGTCTCGCCAATCGCATCGGCAAGCCGGGCCTCGAAATCATCGTCGGCAGAATTGACCACATGGGCCGCGCCCTGATCCTTCAGCAGCCGCGCCTGTGCATCCTTGCGGACGATATTGACCAGACCCATGCCATCCTCCCGGCAGATTCTGCCCAGCATCTGGCCAAGGTTGCTGGCGGCTGCGGCGTGGATGAGCGCGGATTGCCCCTCGCGCTTTGCCGTCTCGACAAAACCCAGCGCGGTCATCGGGTTGACGAAGGAACCCGCGCCCTGTTCGGCGGTGTGATCGCCCAGAGGCATGCACATCATGGCGTCTGCCAGCGCGTATTCGCTGAAGGCATTTCCGGGCACGCAGGCGACGCGCTGGCCCATCAGCGCCTGCGCCATCGGGCTTTCTCCGGCTGCGATCACCGTGCCCGCGCCTTCATTGCCCACCGTCTGCGGTCT
>JBGSLI010000173.1:0-3192 GCA_041740775.1 Alteraurantiacibacter sp.
GATCCACCCCGGCGGCGCTGGCATAGGCGGTATATTGCGCATCAAGCCTTTGCTGCGCGGTCCCGCCCCATTGGCGTTCGAGCGCGTGAAGCGCATCCAGCCCCTTTTGCGGATCGAACAGGAATGTCATCACATCGCGCGCCACCGGATAGGCGGCACCCGATCCGCCGCCGTGTTCGATCACCACCGCCCCGGCATAGCGCGGATTGTCGAACGGGGCGAAGAAGATGAACAGGCCATGATCGCGAAAGCGCCAGGGGCCGGATTTGCCGTCCGAAAGGTTCAGCCCCACCACCTGCGCGGTGCCGGTCTTGCCGGCCAGCTTCACATCCTCGATCGGCAAGCGCGCGCGCCCGGCGGTGCCGGGGCCGTTCACCACATCGCTCATCGCCTGGCGGATGAAGGTCTTGTATTCGGCGCTCATCCCCATGCTTTGAAACTGCGGCGCGGTGTTCGACAGCAGCAGGCGCGGAGTGACGATATTGGATGTGGCAAGCCGCGAGGCCATGACCGCAAGCTGCAACGGATTGGCGAGCATGTAGCCCTGGCCGATGGTGGCATTGACGGTATCGAAATTTGCCCATTCGCGGCCGTATTTCTCCATCTTCCAGTCGGGATCGGGCACGGTGCCGAAAAACTGGCTGGCCACGGGCAGATCGAACCTTTCCTGCATCCCGTAACGGCGGCAGGTTTCCGCAATCGGCCACATGCCCACACGCTGCGCCATCGAATAGAAATAGACGTCGCAGCTTTGATAGATGCCTCTGGCCATATTGACCGGGCCGTGGCCACGCCGGTTCCAGCAGCCGAACACGCGGTTGCCAACCCGCAGTCCCCCGCCGCAATTCACCGTTTCTTCCGGATCGATCCCGGCGCCGAGCAGCGCCATGCCGACGGTTGGCTTCACCGTCGATCCGGGCGGATAGAGCCCTTGCAGCACCTTGTTGCGCAAGGGCACGCGCTCGTTCTCGCTCAGCATCGCATACTCCAGCCTGCCGATACCGTCGGAAAAGCTGTTGGGATCAAAGCTTGGCATGGAAGACATGCACAGCAGGTCCCCCGTGATGCAGTCCATCACCACCACCGATCCGGATTCGAGGCCGAGGCGGCGCGCGGCGTAATCCTGCAACGGTCCGTCGATCGTCAGGCGGATGGGGTTGCCCTGCACATCCTCGCGCGTTTCCAGGTCGCGCACGATGCGGCCCGATGCGGTCACCTCCACGCGCCTTGCCCCCGGCTCGCCGCGCAGCACCTGTTCGAACTGCTGTTCCAGCCCGTCTTTGCCCATCTTGAAGCCGGGAGTGAGCAGCAATGGCTGCGGCTCGGCCTCGTATTCCTCGCGGCTGGGCGCGCCGACATAGCCGATCAGATGGCCCACCGCCGGGCCGGTGGGGTAAAAGCGCGAAAAGCCGCGCTGCGGAACCACGCCCGGCAGTTCGGGCAGGCGCACGCTGACCGCGGCGAATTTTTCGAACGCCAGCCCGTTTGCCACCGGCACTGCGGCAAAACCCCGGCTTTCGTCCAGCCGGTGCAGCAGATCGGCCCTTTCCACCGCGTCGAAATCGAGCAGTTCGGCGAGCAGATCGACCGTGCGGCCCGCATCGTGCAGCCGTTCAGGAATGATATCGACGCGGAAATCGGCGCGGTTGGAGGCGAGCGGTGAACCGTCCCGATCGAGAATCCACCCGCGGCGGGGCGGAATGAGCGACAGGTTCACCCGGTTGCTCTCGGACTCCAGCGTGTATTTCTCGTTTTCGGCCACCGCAATATAGCCCATGCGCGCCGCCAGCAGGCAGCCAATTCCGCCCTGCACCGCGCCCACCACAAAGCTGCGGCGGTCAAAGGTCTGCTTGAGCGAATTGGAGGTCAGCCTGGGTCCCATGGTTCAGCCGATGCGCTTTATGCGCGTTAGTCGTATCCGGTCGAGCATGGTGGCAAACTGGGCCAGCAACGGAAAGATCATGATTGCCAAGGCTAGCTGGGGCAGGATGAGGCGGAGCTGAATTGCCGCCAGTGCGGCGCCGGAAAACACGGCCCCCATGGCCAGATAGATCGTGATGCCGACCGCCGCCAGGCCCCAATCCTGCCAGAACCCGCGCCAGGGAAAGCGCAGTTCGATCAGATCGAGCGCGATCATGGTGAGCGAGAACACCAGGATGCCGAAGCCGAGCGGCTGGCCCGAAAACAGATCGTCGAACAGGCCCAGCGGCAGACCGGCCCACAGCGGCAGCAGGCCGGGGCGCGAAACGCGCCACGCCAGCAGCAGCAGGTAGCCGAGCGGTGGCAGGATCGGCGCGGAAGCGATGATCGGCCACAGCGGCGAGAGCGACCCTAGCAGGATCGTCAGCCAGGGAATTCCATAGGCGAGCACCGTGGAATGATCGCGATTGATCTTGCTGCCGAACCGGTCGCGCCGGGCGCTGGGGTTGAACTGTTCCATCAGGTGCCGTCTGCTCCGCCGTCCTCGTCTTCGACCGGGCGGTCAGTCAGCAGAGGTTCCTGCGAGGCTGCAATCGACGCGGCTTCGAATATCGGTTCAACCATCACGTAATCGGTGGCGGCGGGATTGCTCAACAATTGGCCGATCGCGCCATCATCGGTAATCTGCGTCACCATCGCCACAGCCACATTCGGGCGGAACAGTCCGCCCGCGCCGGAAGTGACGAAGATATCGCCTTCTGCCAACGGGTTGATGCCCAGATTGATCAGCCGGATGCGCAAAGATCCGTCGGCGCGGCCTTCGGCAAAGGCGACGACATCATCGGTGGCGCGGCGCACGGGCACGATGCTTTCGGGATCGGTCAGCAGCAGCACGCGCGAGGTCGAACGGCCGGTTTCGAGAATCCGCCCGACCAGCCCCATCGGCGAGGTGACGGGCATCCCCACCCGTACGCCATCGCTGCTCCCGGCGGAAAGATAGCCGAAGCGCCGGATGCTGGAGGATGTCGAACCGATCAGCCTGCCGGTAGCAACGGGTTGCAATTCGCTTTCGACCAGACCCAGCAAAGCCTTCAGCCGGGCGTTTTCCTGCTCCAGCGCACGCGCCTCGGCCAGCCGCACGCGGGCGATGGCGATCTCTTCCTCCAGTTCGGCGTTTCGGGAACCGGCATCGTAATAACCGGCGATCGCTTCGAAAAAGCTGCGCGATCCGGTGCGCCCTGCGGCGCCGGCATTACCCACGGGCGCGGCGGC